>NZ_JBITMC010000008.1:0-243318 GCF_044465805.1 Micromonospora sp. NPDC049497
CGGTTCGCGGGGGCCACCCACCCCCCCCCCGCCCCCCCCCCCCCGGGGGGGGGCGGGCGGGGGGGGGCCGCCGGGGGGGGGGGGGGCCCCCCGGGGGGGGGGGGGGGGGGGCCCCCCCCCCCCCCCCACCACCGATTCCTGGGGAGACCGACGATGACCGACGTTGCACAGGTGCTGACCCGTCTCTACAGCGACGAGGGCCGGCAGAATCCGTATCCCTGCTACGCCGACCTGCACCGGCTGGGCCCGGTCAGCCCCGTGCCCGCCCGCGCCGAGCACCGCGCCGTCGCCGCGGTCGCCGTCGGATACGACCTCGTCGACCGGCTCCTGCGGGATCCGGAGTGGTACAAGCAACCGCCGCCCGGCTGGCAGGACCAGGAGGTGCTGCGCACGCTTCAGACCTCGATGATGTTCGTCAACCCGCCCGACCACACCCGGATGCGCGGGGTGTTCGCGAAGACCTTCACCCCGCGCCGGCTGGGCGCCCTGGAGCCGGTCGTGCACCGCGTGGTCGACGGCCTGCTGGACCGGATGGCCGACGCCGGCGGGACGGAGGTCGACTTCGTCGCGGAGTTCGCGTACCCGATGCCCGCCCTGGTGATGGCGGAGTTCATCGGCATTCCCGCCGGTGAGCTGGACTTCTACCGGCAGCGGGTGGAGCGGATCGACGAGTTCCTCGACGTGGCCGGCAAGACCCCGGAGCGGCTGGCCGCCGCCAACACCGCCGCCGCCGAGCTGCGCGCCTTCTACCGTGACCTGCTGGCCCACCGCCGCCGCACCCCCGGCGAGGACCTGATCAGCGCCCTGGTCGAGGCGGTCGACGCCGGCGACGTGGCGCTGACCGAGGACGAACTGGTCAGCAACCTCGTCGTGCTGTTCAACGCCGCCTTCGTCACCACCGTCTACATGTTCAGCAACGGCCTGCCGCTGCTGCTGGACCATCCGCAGGTGGCCGCCGCGCTGCCCGCCGACGAGGCGCTGACCCGGGGTGCCGTCGACGAGATCCTGCGGCTGGAGGCGCCGGTCCACTTCCTGGCCCGCGCCGCGCCCCGGGACACCGACCTCGGCGGGGTGCCCGTCGGCCGGGACGAGAACGTCCTGCTGATGATCGCCGGCGCCAACCGCGACCCGGCCCGGTTCGGTGACCCGGACCGCTTCGACCCGCGCCGCAGCGGTCCGCCGTCGCTGGCGTTCGGCGCCGGCCCCCACTACTGCATCGGGGCCGCGGTCTCCCGCCTGGAGGGACGCCTCGCACTGCCCCGGCTGCTGGCCCGCTTCCCCGGGCTGGCGATCTCCGAGCCGCCGGTGCACAGCGGCAGCCTCTTCCTGCGCGGCGTCGACAAACTGCTGGTCAGCACCGGTGCGAAGGAGAACTCGTGACCCTCCACCCGCAGGCGGCGGCGTACCGGGCCGCCCGTGCGGCGGCCGGCACCCCGCCGCTGTACACCCAGACCCTGGCGCAGGCCCGCGCCGCCGACCTCGCCGCGATCCGCGCCGGCGGCGGCGCGGTCGAGCCGGTGCACGAGGTACGCGACACGCACGTCCCCGGTCCCGCCGGTGACCTGCCGGTACGGATCCACCGCCCGGCGGGGGAGGGACGCCTGCCCACCCTGGTGTACCTCTTCGGTGGTGGTTGGACGCTGGGCAGCGTGGACACCGCCGACGGGATCTGCCGGCGGCTGGCCAACGCCGTGCCCTGCCAGGTCGTCACCGTCGGCTACCGGCTCGCCCCCGAGCACCCGTTCCCGGCCGCCGTGCACGACTGCCACGCCGCGGCGCGGTGGATCGCCGCGCACCCGGACGAGTTCGGCGCCGACCCGGAGCGGATCGCGGTCGGCGGGGACAGCGCGGGCGGGAACCTCGCCGCCGCCGTCACCCTGCTGGCCCGCGACAGCGGCGCGCCCCGGCTGGCCGCCCAACTGCTCGTCTACCCGAACACCGACCAGACCGGCGACCCGGCCGGCGACGACGACCCGGCGCTGTTCAACCGCCGCTCGGTCGCCTGGTACCGCGGCCACTACCTCGCCGACCCGGCCGACGCCCGGCACCCGCTCGCCTCGCCGCTGCTCGCCGACGACCTGGGTGGCCTGCCCCCGGCGCTGGTGGTCACCGCCGAGCACGACCCGCTGCGCGACGAGGGGGAGCGGTACGCCCACCGGCTCCGCGACGCCGGTGTACCGACCACGCTGAGCCGGTACGCCGGAATGGTCCACGGATTCTTCGCCATGCCCGGTGCCTTCGACGACGGTCGGCGGGCCCAGGACGAGGCGGCTGCCTTCCTGCGGGAACGCTTCGGCCTGCCATCCGCGCCGTCGACCGGCGGCGCCACCGGGCCCGCCACCGGTGACGCTGTTGCGGCGCGGCTCGGAGCGGGGGCCGTCGATGGCTGAGAGCGTGGTGCCCAGGCCGGACGTGCCGGTGGCGGACCCGCCCGCACCCGCCGGCCTGGCCGACTTCGCCGACCTGGCCCGCGCGGTGCTGCCCGGAGAGGTGTGGGACTTCGTCGACGGGGGCAGCGGCGCAGAGACCACCCTCGCGGCGAACCGGCGGGCCCTGGACCGGGTGGCCGTGCTGCCCCGGGTGCTGCGCGGTGTGCACGCCCCGAGCACGCGCGCCCGGCTGCTCGGCGCCACCCACGCCCTGCCGGTGGCGGTCGCGCCGATGGCGTACCAGCGGCTGCTGCACCCCGACGGCGAGCTGGGCCTCGCGGCGGCGGCCGGCGCGGCCGGGGTGCCGTACGTGGCGAGCACCCTCAGCAGCGAGCCGATCGAGCGGATCGTCGAGGCCGGCGGGGCGGTCTGGTTCCAGCTGTACTGGCTGCGCGAGCGGGCACTCGTGGCGGACCTGCTGGACCGGGCGCACGCCGCCGGCTGCACCGCCCTCGCCGTCACGGTCGACGTACCCATCCTCGGCCGGCGGCTGCGCGACGTGCGCAACGCGTTCGCCATCCCGCCGCACGTCGTCGCCGCGAACCTGCCGGCCGGCCGGGACGACCTCGCGCACGCCGCCACCCCCGGCGTGTCCGCCGTCGCCGCGCACACCGGTGAGGTGTTCGCCCCGGCGGTGAGCTGGGCGGACCTGGAGTGGCTGCGGGCGCGTACCGACCTGCCCCTGGTGGTGAAGGGCGTCCTCGACCCGCGCGACGCGGCCCTCGCGGCGGACGCCGGCGCGGACGCCGTGGTGGTCTCCAACCACGGCGGGCGGCAGCTCGACGGCGCCCCGGCCACCGCCACCGTGCTGCCCGAGGTGGTCGAGGCGGTCGGTGACCGGTGCGAGGTGCTGCTGGACAGCGGCATCCGCGGCGGGGTGGACGTGCTGCGGGCCCTCGCCCTCGGCGCGCACGGCGTGCTGGTCGGCCGGCCGATGCTGTGGGCGCTGGCCGCCGGCGGCCGGGTCGGTGCGCAGACCGCGCTGGCGCTGCTCGCGGGCGAGTTCTCCGACGCGCTCACCCTCGCCGGCTGCGCCGACCCGGCCGCCGCCCGCGAGCTGCGCACGATCCGGGTGGACTGACGAGTGACGCCCGACCTGCACGTGGCCGACCTGCACCCGGCGGTGGACGACCCGGCACTGAACTCGATGAACTTCCTCAACGAGGTGGCCCAGCACTACCCGGACGCGGTGTCGCTGGCCGCCGGCCGCCCGTACGAGGAGTTCTTCGACGTCGACGCCCTGCACCGGCACCTGGATCGCTTCCGGCGGCACCTCGCCGACGACCTCGGGCAGAGCCCGGCCCAGGTGCACCGGACGCTGTTCCAGTACGGCCGCACCAAGGGCATCGTGCACCACCTGGTCGCCCGCAACCTCGCCGTCGACGAGGGGATCACGGTCGACGAGGAGGCGGTCGTGGTGACCGTCGGCTGCCAGGAGGCCATGTTCCTGGTGCTGCGGGCGCTGCGGTCCTCCCCGCGGGACGTGCTGCTCGCCGTCGCACCCACCTACGTGGGGCTCACCGGCGCGGCCCGCCTGCTGGACCTGCCGGTGTGGCCGGTGGCCGGCGGCCCGACCGGGGTGGACCTGGCCGACCTGCGCGCCCAGGTCCGGGCGGCGCGGGCCGGGGGCCTGCGCCCGCGCGCCTGCTACCTGATGCCGGACTTCGCCAACCCGTCCGGGGCGAGCATCAGCGTGGCCGACCGGCGGCGGCTGCTCGACCTGGCCGCCGAGGAGGACCTGCTGCTGGTCGAGGACAACCCGTACGGCCTCTTCCCGGCCGGTGACGGCGACCGGCCGCCCACCCTCAAGGCGCTGGACACCGCCCGCCGGGTGGTCTACCTCGGCTCGTTCGCCAAGACGGTGCTGCCCGGCGCCCGCGTCGGCTACGTGGTGGCCGACCAGCGTGTCGCCGGCTCCGACGGCAGCGTCGGGCTGCTCGCCGACCAGCTCGCGAAGATCAAGAGCATGGTCACGGTGAACACCTCGGCGCTCGCCCAGGCGGTGGTCGGCGGCGCGCTGCTGGAGCACGGGTGCAGCCTGGTCGCCGCGACCGTCCGGGAGCGGGCCGCGTACGCCCGGAACCTGCGCCACCTCGTCGCCGGCCTGGCCCGGCGCTTCGGCGACCCGTCACCCGTGCGGTGGAACGTCCCGGCCGGCGGCTTCTTCGTCGTCGTCACGGTGCCCTTCGCCGTCGACGACGCGCTGCTGCACCGCTCGGCCCGCGAGTACGGGGTGCTGTGGACACCGATGGCGCACTTCTACGACGACGGCGCGCCGGTCGACGCGCTGCGCCTGTCCATCAGCGCGGTCACCCCGGAGCAGATCGACGTCGGCCTGGACCGGCTCGCCGCCCTGGTCACCGACGAACTCGCCCGCCGTGGGGCGGGAGCGCCGGTGGGCTGACACACCGCGTTCACCACCGTCGGTTGTGGACACCCATAATGGAGCGCATGGTCGCCTGGGAGTACGCGCTGCTGGTCCGCCGCTATCAGGGGCAGGGCCGCAATTTCACCGTCAGCTTCGTCTGGTACGCGCCGGACGGGTCCCGCACCGACGTCACCGCGTACGGCGACACCGCGATCGCGCACCTCAACCGGGCCGGCCGGGAGGGCTGGGAACTGGTCTCCGCCGCCGAGGACGTCAACAACATCCAGGGCAGCACGGAGGTGCACCGCTACCACCTGAAGCGTCCCCTCGCCTGAGCGGTTCCCGCCGGCCCGGGTCACGGGCCGGCGGGACCGGTGTCAGCCCAGGTCGACGGCCGGGTAGAGCGGGAAGCCGGTCAGCAGCTCGCCCGCCTGCCGGCTCACCTTGTCGGCCACCGCCGGGTCCAGCGCGTACTTGGCCTTGGACGGGGTGCCGTCGGCGTTCGCGCCGGCCGCCGTCTGGTTCAGCACGGTGTGGATCAGCTCGGCCGTGACGTCCATCTCGGCGGTGCCCAGACCCCGGGTGGTCAGCGCCGGGGTCCCGATCCGGATGCCGGACGTGTACCAGGCGCCGTTCGGGTCCTGCGGGACCGCGTTGCGGTTGGTGACGATGCCCGAGTCGAGCAGCGCCTGCTCGGCCTGCCGCCCGGTGAGGCCGTACGAGGTCACGTCGATGAGCACCAGGTGGTTGTCGGTGCCCCCGGTGACCAGCGTCGCGCCCCGGCGGGCCAGCCCCTCGGCGAGAGCCTGGGCGTTGGCGACGATCGCCTGCGCGTAGTCGGCGAAGTCGGGGCGGCGGGCCTCGGCGAGCGCGACCGCCTTGGCGGCCATCACGTGCGGCAGCGGGCCGCCGAGCACCATCGGGCAGCCCCGGTCCACCTGGTCGGCCAGCTCGGGGCCGCAGAGCACCATGCCGCCGCGCGGGCCGCGCAGCGACTTGTGCGTGGTCGTGGTGACGATGTGCGCGTGCGGCACCGGGTCGAAGTCGCCGGTGAAGACCTTGCCCGCGACCAGGCCGGCGAAGTGCGCCATGTCGACCATGAAGGTCGCGCCCACCGAGTCGGCGATCTCCCGCATGATCCGGAAGTTGACCTTCCGGGGGTACGCCGAGTAGCCGGCGACCAGGATCAGCGGCTTGAACTCGCGGGCCGCCGCGGCGACCTTGTCGTAGTCGACCAGGCCGGTCGCCGGGTCGGTGCCGTAGCTGCGCTGGTCGAACATCTTGCCGGAGATGTTCGGCCGGAAGCCGTGGGTGAGGTGGCCCCCCGCGTCCAGCGACATGCCGAGCATCCGCTGGTCGCCCAGCTCCCGGCGCAGCGTGAACCAGTCCGCCTCGGTGAGGTCGTTGACGTGCTTCGCCTGCGCCCGCTTCAGCGCCGGCGCCTCCACCCGGTCGGCGAGAATCGCCCAGAAGGCGACCAGGTTGGCGTCGATGCCCGAGTGCGGCTGCACGTACGCGTGCGCGGCGCCGAACAGCTCCCGGGCGTGCTCGGCGGCGAGCGCCTCGACGGTGTCCACGTTCTGGCAGCCGGCGTAGAACCGGCGACCGACGGTGCCCTCGGCGTACTTGTCGCTGAACCAGTTGCCCATGGCCAGCAGGGTGGCGGGGGAGGCGTAGTTCTCGCTGGCGATGAGCTTGAGCGACTCGCGCTGGTCGGTCAGCTCCGCGCCGATGGCGTCGGCCACCCGCGGCTCGACGGCGCGGATCACCTCGAGGGCACTGCGGAAGGCGGTGGATTCGGCGTTCGGCGACATGCGACCTCCTGGTGACGTGCGGAAGGCCCAGGCGCTCGGCATGCGTCCTCATGACGGGGCCGCTCCCCGATGGTTCTCCATCTCCAATGCGCCAGTCACGGCCCGCCGGTGATCCTACCGGGTCGGCCCGAGGTCGCCGCGCCGCCGGGGGTTGAGTGGCCGCCCCCGGGGCACTGCTTCCTGCGGAGCCGGTCGCGGCGTGGCGGCCGGTCCGCCGAAGACGAGGGGAGTGACTCCGACGATGACCACACAGAGCAACGACCGGCCGCTGGCCGTGGTGACCGGCGCGTCCAGCGGGATCGGGTACGAGCTGGCTGCGCAGTTCGCCGAGCACGGCTACGACCTGGTGATCGCCGCCGAGGACGACGGCATCACCCCGGCGGCGGAGAAGCTGCGCCGCGACGGCGGTCCGCAGGTCCAGCCGGTCCGGGTGGACCTGGCCCGGCCCGAGGGCGTCGAGGAACTGGCGGTGACCGTACGGGCGACCGGCCGGCCGGTCGACGCGCTGGCGCTCAATGCCGGGCGGGGTGCCGGTGGCGACTTCGTCGGCGGCACCGACCTGGCCGACGAGTTGACCGTCATCGACCTGAACGTGCGCTCGACGGTGCACCTGGCGAAGCTTCTGCTGCCGGCGATGGTGGAACGCGGCGCGGGGCGGGTGCTGTTCACCTCCTCGATCGCCTCGACGATGCCCGGCCCGTTCCAGGCGGTCTACAACGCCTCGAAGTCGTTCGTCCAGTCCTTCGCCGAGGCGCTGCGCAACGAGCTGAAGGCGACCGGCGTCACGGTGACCTCGCTGATGCCCGGGCCGACGGACACCGAGTTCTTCGCGCGGGCCGACATGGAGGACACCCGCGTCGGCGCCGGGCGGAAGGACGACCCGCGCACGGTCGCCGAGCAGGGCTTCAAGGCGCTCATGAAGGGCGACCAGACGGTCACCGCGGGCTCGCTGATGAACAAGGTCCAGACCGCCGCCGGCAAGATCGTCCCGGACAGGCTGAAGGCCGAGCAGCACCGCAGGATGGCCGAACCGGGCTCCGCCTCCTGACCCACCCGCCCGCCCCGCCGGGACGGGAGCCGCCCGCCGTACCCGCCACGCCCCGCCCGCGCTCCACGCCCGCGCTCCACGCCCGCGCTCCACGCCCGCGCTCCACGCCCGCGCTCCACGCCCGCGCACCGCGCCCACGCGCCGCGCCCGTCACGCAGTTTCCGGGAAAGAGTGGCCATTCCCCGCGGAATGGCGACTCTTTCCCGGAAACTGCTGCTTCCCGACGGGCGGGCAGGCGGGGGCAGGCGGAGGCAGGCGGAGGCAGGTTGGGGCAGGCGGGGGCAGGCGGGGGGCGGGCGGGCGCGACGCGGTAGGGGTCGGGCGCGGCCGGTGGGGGTCGCGGGTGGGGCCGGTCGCCCCTAGGATCGACGGCATGGCGGGGGAGGCGGGTGAGGGAAGTCTGCTCGCCATCAGTGACCTGCACGTGGGGCACCGGGACAACCGGCCGATCGTGGAGGCCCTGCGGCCGGAGACACCGCACGACTGGCTGCTGGTCGCCGGTGACGTGGCGGACACGGTCGCCGACGTCGAATGGGCGCTGGGCCTGCTGGCCGACCGCTTCGCGCGGGTGATCTGGTCGCCCGGCAACCACGAACTGTGGACCCCGCCGCACGATCCGGTGGCGCTGCGCGGTGTCGAGCGCTACCACCACCTGGTCGAGATGTGCCGCCGCCTCGGCGTGCTCACTCCCGAGGACCCGTGGGCGGTCTGGGAGGGCCGTGGCGGGCCGGTGACGGTCGCGCCGATGTTCCTCCTGTACGACCACAGCTGGCGCCCGGAGGGATTCGACACCCCGGAGGCGGCGCTGGCCGAGGCGTACCGGACCGGGATCGTGTGCACCGACGAGCAGTTGCTGCACCCGGACCCGTACCCGAGCCGGTCGGCGTGGTGCGCGGCGCGCGTCGCCGAGACCGCCCGGCGGCTCGACGAGCGTGATCCGGCCCTGCCGACCGTGCTGGTCAACCACTGGCCGCTGGTGCGGGAGCCGACCCGGATCCTGCGGTACCCGATCTTCGCCCAGTGGTGCGGCACCGAGGCCACCGCCGACTGGCACCGGCGTTTCGACGTCGCCGTCATGGTCTACGGGCACCTGCACATCCCCCGGACGACCTGGTACGACGGGGTGCGGTTCGAGGAGGTCTCGCTGGGCTACCCACGGGAGTGGCAGGCTCGGAGCGTACCGCCGGGGCGGTTGCGGCGGATCCTCCCGGCGCCCGACGGGGTGCCGCCGACGGCCTGGTGAGACGCGTGCGGGCCCGGCCGCCGGCCGGGCCCGCGGAGCACGGTCGCGCTCAGGCCGTCATCGCGTCGACGGACTTCTTGATCGCCTTCGGTGCGGTGGGGGTACGCGGGGCGTCGGCGCGCATGTCGATCATGCGCTGGCCGATCTCCTGGAGCTGGTTACGCCCGAGCGCCTCGCGGACCTTGGGGAACCACTCCTGCTCCTCCTCCTCGACGTGGTGCTCGACGTTCTCGATGAGCACCGTGGTCTTGGCGACGAAGCGCTCGTCGGAGGCGTCCATGGTGGCCAGTTCGGCGCAGAGCACGTCGGCCACGTGGTGCTCCTCGTACGACTCGAGGATGTCGTCCTCCAGGTCCGGCAGGAGCTTGCGGACCTCCGGGTACATGACCTCGTTCTCCAGGTAGGTGTGCACCGTCAGGGCCTCCAGGATCTGGGTCACCAGCTCCTGGCGCCGCTGGGCGGGACCCTCTTCCGCCTTCTGGAACTCACGGAAGAGGCGGCGCATCTCCTTGTGGTCCTCTTTCAACAGGACGATGGCATCGGTGGACACCGGCGGGACCTCCTCTTTTCGGCTGACCCAGATCCCCTACCCTCGCCTGAGCTGCGGAAACGAAAGGGCCCGGCGGAGTTCCGCCGGGCCCTTCCGCGTGCTGCCGTGGTTACTTCACCGCGTTGTACGCGTTGACCATGCCGGCGCCGTAGAAGCCGTTGCGCTCGCCGCCGGAGCAGGTCGCGTCGTAGGCGTTCGGGCCGGCCGGGTGCAGCGGAGCCGGGTTGTAGACGCCGTCCGGGCAGGACTGCGCCTCGGCGGTGCGCTCCAGCAACGCCGCCAGGGCGCCCGGGGCCAGGCCCGGGTGCGCCGACAGGGCCAGAGCGGCCACGCCGGTCGCGTGCGGACCGGACATCGAGGTGCCCTGCTTGTAGCCCCAGCCGTTGATCTTCGTGGCCGGGTTCCACGTGGTCGACAGGATGCCGTCGGTGCTGGTCGGCCCAGCGCCCTGGGTACGGTAGCGGGTGTCGCCACCCGGCGCCGTCACGTCGATGACGCCCTGGCCGTACGAGGAGTAGAAGCTCTTCTCCCCGGTCCGGCCGACGGCCGAGACGGTCACCACGCCCGGCGCCTCGGCCGGCAGGTCGAGGCAGGCGTTGGTGAGGTTCTCGCGGATCTCGGGCGTGTCGTTGTTCGGGCTGTGGATGTCGGTGATCTTGTGGGCGAGGTCGAAGTTCGAGTTACCCGCGGACGCCACGTTGAGCACGCCCTTGCTGTTCGAGTAACGGATGGCCCGCTGGACCGCCTGCCACACCGGACGCTGGCGTGCGTCGTTGCGGCAGTTCAGCTCCCACGGGTCGATGAAGTAGCTGTTGTTGGTGAGCTGCATGCCGTGGTCGGCGGCCCACATGAAGCCGCACAGCGCGGCCTCCGGGTAGATGTACAGGTCGTCGTTGACCACCTTGACGGCGGCCACCTTGACGCCCGGCGCGACACCGGTGACGCCGACGCCGTTGACGGCGGCGGCGATGGTGCCGGCCACGTGGGTGCCGTGGTCGGAGACGGTCGGGTTCCAGGCCGCCTCGTCGGTGTCGGCGACACCGCCGATGCACGACGCGCTCTTGTCCTTGGCGATCTGGGTGGCCAGGTCCGGGTGGCTGGAGGAGATGCCGCTGTCCAGCACGCCCACCACCACGTCGGCGCTGCCGGCGTTGACCGCGTGGGCCTGCGGGACGTCGATCATCGGCATGTCCCACTGCTGGCCGAAGAGCGGCTCGGCGGTGGGGTCGGCGGTGGCCGCGGCGGCCGTGGCGGCCGACACCTCCACCGTCTCACCCTGGTCGAGCAGGGTGCCCAGGCCGGCGGTGGAGGCCACCGACTCGACGCCCGCGCCCGCCACCCGGCTGGTGAAGTCGGGGTTGGTGGAGCGGACGACGAGCACGCCGATCTGGTGGTAGCCGGCGACGACGGTGCCGCCGGCGGCGGCGACCCGGGCGGCCGCCTTGTCGGTCGTGGCGCCCTGCGGGGCGAGCACCAGGTAGGTGGTGTCCGGTCCGGCGGCGGACGCCGCCGGGACCAGGCCGCCGGTGACGGCGAGGCCGACACCGAGCGACACGGCGGACGCGGCCGCCAGTGTCTTGCGACGGAGGTTCTTCACACAGACTCCCAGGGGCTGTCTTCTCCCGGCCCGCCCTTGCGGGGAGCGGACCGGCGGGAGGAGGGCGGGACGCCGCCTCCGGTGGGTACAGCGCCGTGGGTCGATGTGGCGTTACACACACCTGCCTGGCGGGACAATTGGTGTCATACGGTGGCGAGGGTGTGCGGGATCTCGTCGAGCAGCTCGCGGGCGAGAAACCCGATGCGTCCGTACCGGGGAACCAGCCGCTGGCCGCTCACCGCGTGGGCGAACGCCGCCCAGCAGGCGGCCTGCGCCGGCTCGGCGCCCCGGGACAGCAGCCCGGCGAGCAGACCGGCCCGCACGTCGCCGCTGCCCGACGTCCCGAGCCCCGCGTCGCCGCTCTCCTCCCGCCAGCTCCGCCCGTCCGGTGTGGCGACATGGCCGTAGAGGGACACCACCGCGTCGTACCGCCCGGCCAGCCCGATCGCCTCGGCGTCCAGGTCGTCGCCCGGCTCCCGGCCGAGCAGGTGCCGCGCCTCGACCAGGTTGGGGGTGAGGACCGCCCGCCGGCCCGCGCCGGCCAGCAGCTCCGGCGAGTGGCTGAGCGCCCCCAGGGCGTACGCGTCGAGCACCAGCGCCGTCTCCGGCCCGGCGGCGTCGAGGACCAGCCGCAGCAGCTCGCGGGTCTCGTCGATGCTCTTGAGGCCCGGCCCCACCGTCACCACGTCCGCCTCCGCGACCAGCTCGCTGAGCTGACCGTCGGACTCCCCGGCGACCGCGCCCGCTGGCGTCTCCGGCAGCCCCACCACCAGCGCCTCCGGCACCTGGATGCTGAGCGCGGCGGCGGTGGACTCGGCGGCGGCGAGCTGGAGCACGCCCGCGCCGGCCCGCAGCGCCGCCACCCCGGCCAGCAGCACAGCGCCGGGGGCGAACCGGGAACCCCCGACCACCAGCACCGTGCCCCGGGACTCCTTGCCCCCGGTCGGTACGGGCAGCGCCCAGTCCCGCAGCAGCGCGGGCGTGATGACGCGCGTGTCAGACCGGTTCGGCATGGACCTCGTCCTCCCTGGTGGGTGTGGCGCCCTGCGCCTGCAGGTGGCCGACGTCGTTGAACACGTCTGGGCGGAGCCGGCCGTCGCCGTCGGCCGACCAGCCGGTCACCGAGCAGTTGGCGATGACGTACCGGCGGGTCAACGCCATCAGCTCGTCCTCGGTGAGCCCCTCCACCAGGTAACGAGTCAGGAACACCAGGGCGTCGTGGCCGAACAGCAGCACCCGGCGGTCCTCGTGGTCGCGGCGCAGGTCGCCGAGGAGAGCGCGCAGCCGCAGCGCCACGTCGGTCCACGACTCCCCGCCGGGCGGCCGGTAGTAGAACTTGCCGAGCCGGTCCCGCCGCGTCGCCTCCTCCGGGTACCGCCGGCGCACGCCGTGCCCGGTCAGCCCGTCCAGGATGCCCAGCTCCCGGTCCCGCAGGCGCTCGTCTCGGCTGACCGGGATGCCGGTGCCGTCCAGGGCCAGCTCGGCGGTACGGACCGCGCGCAGGTACGGCGACACCACCGCCACGTCCGGCCGGCGTGCCTCGGGCAGCTCGGCGAGCCACCGGCCGGTGGCCCGTGCCTGGTCCTCCCCGGTGGGGCTGAGGGGCACGTCCGGGTCCCGGTGGGTCAGGTCGATCAGCTCCGACCCGGACTCCTCGGCCGCCGAGGCCGCCACGTTCGCCGTGCTCTCGCCGTGCCGGACGATCCACAGCGTCGCCAGTTCCGCCATGCGGCACCTGCTACCCGGGTGCCGTCGCCGGTAACCGCACCGGTCGGGCGCGGCGGTGGGGGCGTGAACGGGAGCGGGCCGGGTAAGCGCCCGGTCCACCCGATCGAGGACAGGGGAGGTGTGCCGTGGCCACGATGGTCAGGGAACCGATGAGCCCGGTCAAGGACAAGAACTACGACCTGATCCACGCCCTGCAGATGTCGTTGCAACATGTATGGCAGTTGGAGACGTACATCGCAGACGCGGACTCACGGGGCGACTCCGAACTCGCCACCTGGTTCCGGAAGATCCAGGAGAACAACCGCAAGGCGGGTGAACAGGGCAAGCAGATGCTCATATCCCGCTTGCAGAAGGAGAACGGCTGAGGTGATCGCCGGCGTCCGGGCGGACCGTGCGGGTCCGCCCGGACGCGGCCTGCGTTCCGCGCCAGCCCCGACCGTTACCCTGCGGCCATGGACGGCGGGTATGACGGCGAACAGGTGGCGGCGGCGATCGAGCGCGCTCTCGCCCGGCTCACCTTCGTCGACCTGAGCGCCGACGCGGTGACGGCGCTGATCATCGAATCGGTGGCCGCCTGGGCGGGTGAGCAGGGGTGGCGGGTCTACCGGCGGGCGCCCAGCGTGCTGCCGTTGCCGCCGCCGCTGTCCGATCGGCGGTCCGTCCTCGACGTGGCGTGTGCACGGCCGGACGGCCCACCCGTGGTCGTCGAGGTCGACCACACCGATCGGCGTCGTACCTGGGAGAAGCTGGCGGCGGAGGCGGCGGCCGGCCGGGTCGCGGTGTGGGTGCGCTGGGGGGCGGGTCGGTTCGGCACGCCGCCCCCGCCGATCCATGTCGTGACGTGCCAGGTCGCCCGCCGCAACGGGCCGGGCGGTCGCCTGCACACCCGGACGCCGGAGGGCCACCGGCCGCCGCCCGCGCACTCGGCACACGCCGCCGGCGACACCACGGTGGTGCCGTTGCCGTCGCTGGACGACGGGACACCCGGAGTCCCGCGGTGAGCCGGGCGCGGACGCCGGCCGATGCCACTACGGTGTGAGGCGTGGCGACGCCGGCCGAGGAGATCCGGGTGGGGGAGCGGCTGGTCCGTGTCTCCAGCCCGGACAAGCCGTACTTCCCCGAGCGCGGGCTGACCAAGATCGATGTGGTGCGGTACTTCCTCGCCGTCGGCGACGGCATCCTGCGTGCCCTGCGGGACCGCCCGACCATGCTGGAGCGGTGGCCGCGCGGCGTGTTCGAGGGCGCGAAGATCGGCACCCGGCAGGACAACCGGGGCGACGCCTTCTACCAGAAGCGGCTCCCGGCGGGAGCCCCCGAGTGGGTGCGCACCGCGCACATCACCTTCCCCAGTGGGCGGACGGCCGACGAGGTCGCGCCGAGCGAACTGGCCGTGGTGGCCTGGGCGGCGAACCTCGGCACGCTGCGCTTCCACCCCTGGCCGGTGACGAAGGCGGACGTGGAGCGGCCGGACCAGCTCCGCATCGACCTGGACCCGATGCCCGGCGTCGACTTCGACCAGGTCGTGCCGGTGGCCCACGAGGTCCGCGGCTTCCTCGACGAGCTGGGCCTGACCGGCTACCCGAAGACCACCGGCGGGCGGGGCCTGCACGTCTACCTGAGCATCGAGCCCCGGTGGAGCTTCGGCGAGTGCCGGCGGGCGGTCCTGGCGCTGGGCCGTGAGATGCAGCGCCGCCGCCCGGACCTGGTCACCACGACGTGGTGGCGGGAGCAGCGGGACCGCCCGGTCTTCGTCGACTACAACCAGATGGCCCGGGACCACACCATGACGTCGGCGTACTCGGTCCGGCCGACGCCGGCCGCGCTGGTGTCCGCGCCGCTGGACTGGGCGGAGCTGGACGACGCCCGGCCGGAGGACTTCGACGTCACCACGATGCCGGCGCGTTTCGCCGAGCGGGGTGACCCGCACGCCGGCCTGGACGACCGGCGCTTCTCGCTGGAGCCGCTGCTGGACCTGGCCGACCGCGAGGGCCTGGAGGCGCCACCGGAGCGGTGACGGTCCGTCGGCCGTGTGCCGCCCTACTCGACCGCGAGGTGGCGGGGCGCGTCGGGTGCGGGGTAGCCGAGGATCTGGACGAGGTCGCCGGTGGCCGCGACGAAGGCCCGGTGGACGTCGTCGTCGAAGTGGTTGCGCCAGTCGCCGGCCCGGCCCGAGCGGTAGTGCGGGTTCGACCCGGAGTCGCCGGGCGTGCGGCGCATCCTGGCGAAGCTGTAGCGGGCCAGCAGGGCGGCCAGGTCGGCCGGCGGGAGGACGATCCCGCAGTGTCGCATCAACCGGTCGACCTCGTCCTGCTGCCGTTCCCCGGTCAGGTCCTCGTACCGGAGCAGCCGGAAGGTGTCCGCACCCGGCGCGAGTGCCCACGACCGGAGCGTCCGGTAGAGGCCCCTGTCGGCGAGGTAGTCGATGACGTGCAGCAGGCCGTCGCGTACCGGGCTCTCCCGCAGGACCTTGCGCACCCGGGGGATGTCGCCCATCGGGGCGTGCGACCCGCGCAGCGAGAAGTAGCTCGACACGACGATGTCGCGGGGATCGCGCAGCACGAAGAAGGCGCGGTGCGCGTCCGGCTTCGGGATGCTCCGATAGCGTTCGTAGGGCAGGAACGCGGACAGGGACACGTGCCCGGGTGGCGGAACGGACCGACGGTTGCCCCGGGCCAGGCGCGGGACGTACGGCAGCAGCCCGCAGTGGCGATAGACGACGGGATCGCTGAACAGCGACTTCATCCACTGGCTGCCGGTCTTGTGCACGGTGAAGTGGTAGAGGTTCTCGTACCCGCAGTGCCGGCTCACCGGAACGGTCAGCCGGAGCCTCGCGTTGTGCGCATCGAGCATCGTCCGCCGCACCAGGACCCGGGCGGAGTCAGGGGTGTGCTGCTTGGCCGACCTGATGGTCCGAGCGATCATCCTCCGGACCCTAGCGGGGCCGCCACGTGCGGCGACAGCGCGAAGCCGCCGGCCGCCACCTGTGCATCCGGTGGTTCGGCACCGGTAACCCGGCGGTCAGGTCACCGCCATCTTCGGATCGGCGACGATCGGCGAGGATCACTGCCACGGGCTCTGGGCGCCGTCGAACTCCTCGAAGACCAGCCAGGTCCGCGTGGACAGCACACCGGCGATGCTCTGCACCCGGTTGAGCACCACGTCCCGCAGCGTCGCGTTGTCCGGCGCCCGGACCATGGCCAGCACGTCGTGCTCGCCGCTCAGCAGCGCGACGTGCTCGATGTAGCGCACCCGGGCCAGCTCCGCCGACACCTCCCGCCAGGTGTTCTGCTCGATCGTCAGGGAGATGTACGCCGACGTGCCCAGCCCGGCCGGCTCCGGCGCGACCTGGGCGCGGAACCCGGTGATCACCCCGTCCCGCAGCAGCCGCTCCACCCGCGCGTACGCGTTGGTGCGGGAGACGTGCACCCGTTCGGCGAGCGTGCGGATGGAGATGCGCCCGTCGCGGACCAGTTCGTCCAGGATCCGCCGGTCGACCTCGTCCAGTGGCCCGGCCGAACGTCCCGTTCCGCCCGCCACGCCCGGTGCCGGTGTGGGCTCCTGGCTCATGCGACTCCCTCCCGGATGTCAATCGTCCCGCGTTCGCCACGGATATTGAGTCAATCATCCGACAGCAGGAGCATAGGTCCACCACACGTCCAGGAGGTCCCCGCCGTGACGACCACACCCCAGGCGGTCCGCAGGGAATCCCCGCGGAAGGGCCGGCCGGCCACCCCGGCCGCGCCCGACCCGTCCGCCGGCCTGCTGCCGCAGTCCGAACCGGTCCGGTTGCTGAACCCGGACGGCACCCCGCTGCCGCCCCGCGCCGACTACCCCGAACCGCCCGTCGAGGCCCTGCGCGAGATGTACCGGCGCATGGTCGTCGGGCGCCGCTTCGACGTGCAGGCCACCGCCCTGACCAAACAGGGCCGCCTCGCCGTCTACCCGTCCTCGCGCGGCCAGGAGGCCTGCCAGGTCGGCGGCGTCCTCGCGCTGCGCGACGACGACTGGGTGTTCCCCACCTACCGTGAGTCGATGGCGCTGGTGTCCCGGGGCATCGACCCGGTCGAGGTCCTGACGCTGCTGCGCGGCGACTGGCACTGCGGGTACGACCCCGCCGCGCGTCGCACCGCCCCGCAGTGCACCCCGCTCGCCACCCAGTGCGTGCACGCCGCCGGGGTGGCCTACGGCGAGTCCTACCAGGGCCGGGACTCCGTCGCGCTCGCCTTCATCGGCGACGGCGCCACCAGCGAGGGCGACTTCCACGAGGGCGTCAACTTCGCCGCCGTGTTCAAGGCCCCGGTCGTCTTCTTCGTGCAGAACAACGGGTACGCCATCAGCGTCCCGCTGTCCCGGCAGACCGCCGCGCCCTCCCTGGCGTACAAGGGCGTGGGGTACGGCGTGCCCAGCGAGCAGGTCGACGGCAACGACCCGGTGGCCGTGCTCGCGGTACTCACCCGGGCGGTGGCACACGCCCGGGCGGGCCACGGTCCGTACCTGGTGGAGGCGCACACCTACCGGATGGAGGCGCACACCAACGCCGACGACGCGTCCCGCTACCGGGACGCCGACGAGGTCGAGGCGTGGCGGGACCGGGACCCGGTGGCCCGGCTGGAGACGTACCTGCGGGCCCGGGGCGTGCTGGACGACGCCGGCGTGGCCGCGATCGCCGAGGAGGCCGAGGCGTACGCGGCCGACCTGCGCGACCGGATGAACACCCAGCCCACGGTCGACCCGATGAGCCTGTTCGACCACGTGTACGCCGAGCCGACCCCGCAGCTGGTCGAGCAGCGCGAGCAGGTCCGCGCCGAACTGGCCGCCGCGGCCGAGCAGGAGGGGGACGCCTGATGGCCACCATGACCATGGCGAAGGCGCTCA
Source organism: Micromonospora sp. NPDC049497 (assembly GCF_044465805.1). NCBI lineage: Bacteria > Bacillati > Actinomycetota > Actinomycetes > Micromonosporales > Micromonosporaceae > Micromonospora > Micromonospora sp. NPDC049497. Next base: position 17,653 of record NZ_JBITMC010000008.1, read on the forward strand.
ACGCCGCGCTCGCCGACGCGCTTCTCGAGGACGAGCGGGTCGTCGTCTTCGGCGAGGACGTCGGCCAGCTCGGCGGCGTCTTCCGGATCACCGACGGTCTCCAGGCGCGCTTCGGCGACAAGCGCTGCTTCGACACCCCGCTCGCCGAGGCCGGCATCGTCGGCTTCGCCGTCGGCCTGGCCATGTCCGGGCTGCGACCGGTCGTGGAGATGCAGTTCGACGCGTTCGCGTACCCGGCGTTCGAGCAGATCGCCTCGCACGTGGCGAAGCTGCGCAACCGCACCCGGGGCAAGCTGAGCGTGCCGATGGTCATCCGCGTGCCGTACGCGGGCGGTATCGGCGGCGTCGAGCACCACTGCGACTCCTCCGAGGGCTACTACGCGCACACCCCGGGCCTGAAGGTGGTCACCCCGGCGACCGTGCAGGACGCGTACTCGCTGCTGCGCGAGGCCATCGACGACCCGGACCCGGTCGTGTTCATGGAGCCGAAGAAGCTGTACTTCGCCAGCGGCGAGGCCGAGCTTCCGGCCCGGACCGAGCCGTTCGGCCGGGCCGTCGTGCGGCGCGCGGGCACCGACGCCACGCTTGTCGCGTACGGGCCGGCGGTGCCGGTCGCGCTGGAGGCCGCGGAGGCGGCCCGCGACGAGGGCTGGGACCTGGAGGTCGTCGACGTGCGGACCATCGTGCCGTTCGACGACGGCACCGTCGCCGCCTCCGTGCGCAAGACCGGCCGGTGCGTGGTCATCCAGGAGGCGCAGGGCTTTGCCGGCGTCGGCGCGGAGATCGCCGCCCGGGTGCAGGAGCGCTGCTTCCACGCCCTGCACGCCCCGGTGCTGCGGGTGTCCGGCCTGGACATCCCGTACCCGGCGCCGATGCTGGAGCACACCCACCTGCCGTCGGTGGACCGGGTCCTCGACACGGTGGCCCGCCTGCAGTGGGACGACCAGCCCGACAGCCGCTGGCTCCCGCAGGGGAGCGCGGCATGACGACCGTGGCGAACGAGCGGGTCTTCCTCCTGCCCGACCTGGGCGAGGGGCTCAGCGAGGCGGAGATCGTGCAGTGGCGCGTCGCCGTGGGTGACGTGGTGACCGTGGACCAGACCGTCGTCGAGGTGGAGACCGCCAAGGCGGTCGTCGACGTGCCGTGCCCGTACGCCGGTCGGGTCGTCGCGCTGCACGGCGCGGAGGGCGAGGCCCGCCCGGTCGGCCAGCCGCTGATCACCATCGCCGCCGACGGCGCCGAGCCCGCCGGGCACGCCACCTACCGCGAGGAGGAGCGGGCCGGCTCCGGCAACGTCCTCATCGGGTACGGCACCGGCCACGGCGGCTCCCGGCGGCGGCGCCGGCCCCGGCTGGCGGTGGCCCCGCAGCCGCATACGCCCGAGCCCGCACCGGCTCCCGCGGCCTCGGCGGCACCGGCACCCGCCGCGGCGCTGGTCATCTCCCCGATCGTGCGACGGCTGGCCCGCGAGCACGGGCTCGACCCGGCGACCCTGCGCGGCTCCGGCCCCGGCGGCGTGGTCCGGCGGGCCGACGTCGAGGCGGCGGTGCGGGCCGCCACCGCCGCGCCGGCCGCGCCGCTGGCCGCCGTGCCGGACCTGCCGGACGGTGCCGAGGATCTGGTCATCCCGTTGACCGGCATCCGCAAGGCGATCGCCGACAAGCTGTCCCGCAGCCGTCGGGAGATCCCCGAGGTCACCATCTGGGTCGACGTGGACGCCACCGGGCTGCTGGAGACCCGGGCCGCGATCAACGCGGCCACTCCGGACGCGCCGGTGAGCATCCTCGCGCTGCTGGCCCGGATCTGCCTGTCCGGGCTGCGCCGCTACCCGCAGCTCAACGCCCGGGTCGACACCGAGGGGCAGCGGATCGTCCAGTCCGCCGGGGTGCACCTGGGCATCGCCGCGCAGACCGACCGCGGCCTGGTCGTCCCGGTGCTGCGGGACGCCCAGCGGCTCACCACCGCCGAACTGGCCGCCGCGCTCGCGGAGACCACCGCGGCGGCGCGGGCCGGCACGCTCCCGCCCGCCCGGCTCACCGGCGGCACGTTCACGCTGAACAACTACGGCGTGTTCGGCGTCGACGGCTCCACCCCGATCATCAACCACCCCGAGGCGGCGCTGCTCGGGGTCGGGCGGATCGTCGACAAGCCGTGGGTGGTCGACGGACAGCTCGCGGTGCGGAAGGTGACCCAGCTCAGCCTCACCTTCGACCACCGGGTCTGCGACGGCGGGGTGGCCGGCGGCTTCCTGCGCCACGTCGCCGACTGCGTCGAGCAGCCCGCCCTGCTCATCGCGAACGTCTGACGCGCACGGGGTCCCGACCGCCCTTCCTGAGCGGCGGGACCCACGCGTTTCGCGCCCCGCCGCCCGGGAATGCGCCGCTCGCGATCCGCGAGGGGAGGCGCAGGTGGCGTATCCGGACATGCCCAGCGCAGTCGGGGTGCGACAGCACTCGGTCGCCGGCGCGCCACTGCTCTGCGACGCCCAGGAGCACGGCCTGGCCGGCGACGGCACGACCAACGACCAGCCGGCCCTGGCCGCGCTGGTGAACCGGCTCGGTGACGCGCATGCCGCCGACGGGCGGGCGCGGATCATCTACTGCCCACCCGGGGTCTACTCCATCCGCGACGCCGGAACCGTGTGGCGTACCGGGGTGTCGTTGCTCGGCGCCGGGCCGGGCGCCACCCGGTTCGTGTTGAGCAACTCGGGCAACCGCGCCGATCCGACCCCGCTGGCGTTCCACACCGCGCAGCTGCACGGCGCCAGCCGGGAGCGGCACCTGGCGGACTGCATGTTCGCCGACTTCGAGATCGACGGTTCCGGCGTCGCGTCGGCCGACTTCAACCCGCTCGCCAAGGGGCTCGGCCTCCAGTACCTGGTCCGTGGGGTGTTCCGCAACCTGTACATCCACCACACCGCCGCCACCGGCCTGGGCTGCGACTTCCTGCAGGACTGTCTCATCGACGGGCTGCTCGTCACGGGGTGCGGACGGCTGGACAACGGCACCGAGATGGGCGGCGCCGGCATCGGGGTCGGGATCGGCGGCTGGGGCAGCGTCGAGCGGTTCAATGTCATCAACTGCAGCGCGGTGGCCAACGCCACCAACGGCATCTTCATGGAGTTGCAGGAGGGCGGGAAACTGCGCCCCCGTGGCATCCGGATCATCGGCTGCCACGCCCAGGGCAACCGGTTCGGCATCTCCGACTGGGGTGCCAACGGCCTGATCGTCTCCGCCTGCACCATGACGGGAAACCTGGAGGCGGGCTTCAACGTCTCCGCGAAGGGCACCACCGGGACCGCCGGCCGGGGTGGCATCCTGACCGACTGCGTGATCGACGGCAACATGCGCGACGGGGTGAGCATCGGAAACACCCCCGGCCCGTACACGCTGCGGGGCAACCGGATCAGCGGCAACGGACGGTACGGCTACCACCAGCGCAGCCTCGGCGGCACCGAGGAGCTGGTGGCCGAGGAGATCGTCATCGAATCGAACGACTTCTACGGCAACAGCGGCGACGCCATCCGCATCGACCGCCCGGTGCGGGACCTGTTCGTCGTCGGCAACCGCATCCGTAACAACGGGCGGCAGTGGGCGCCGGCGATGACCGGGCACGGCGACTCCGTCAGCTACCGGGAGAAGGAGGTCGTGGACCGTCGGGCGACATGGCCGAACGACGGTCACCGGGGCAAGGTGCTACGGGTCGGTCGGGAGATCGCGGTGGTCGCCGCCAACGACGACACCACGCTCACCCTCGCTCCGATCCGGCCGGACTCGTCGACCGGCTGGAGCGGCCAGGTCCCGACACCCGGGACCCCGTACGAGCTGCCGTCGGCGCCGCAGGTCCGGGCCGGGATCACCATCGGCGCGGCCGTCGACCACGCGACCATCCGCGGCAACCGGATCTGGGACAACCGGGAACCGAGCGCTCAGAACCACGGGCTGTGGATCACCGACCGGGGTAGTTGCGTGGACTGCCGGGTGGAGGACAACGACCTCGCCGGGAACGCCGACTCCGCGATGCGGCTGGACACGCCCCCGATCGGCGGGCGGTGGGACCGCAACCACGGCGACGACCCGTCCTGACGCGGTGGCGACCGTGGCGTCGCGGTCGTGAAAACCGGGCGGACGGTCCCTCGCGGTGCCGGTGCGGGACGAGGGGGCCGGGCGGGCGTCGTCGGGTCGAACGGGCGCAGGACGTGCGGCCCGGCGTGTATGAACCCATTCCGGGGTGGACCGGGAAATTGTTCGCGCCATTGTCTCGGCGATTTCGTGAAAATTGCGCGCATAACTGCGTGAGGTGGAGAGAATGTGTCCGAGGGACATCAAATACGGGGGGACGCAACATGGAACTGAGGCGACGATTCACGCTGTTCGCAGTGACCGTCGCGGCCGCGCCTCTGGCCCTCGGTGCCTGCACCGCCGAGGGGAAGCCGGCCGGCCGGCCGGCGCAGGGCCAGGCCGCCCCGCCCGAGTTGACGGTCACGCCCGCCGACCGGGCCCGGGACGTGCCGCTCACCGCCGAGGTGGGCACCGCGGTCACCGGCGGCCGGATCACCGCCGTCCGGATCACCGACGACAAGGGCGGCCAGGTTCGGGCGGAGCCGCGCGAGGACGGGTCGGGGTGGGTGCCGGCCGCGCCGCTGCAGCCGAAGCGCACGTACACGGCCGAGGTGACCGCGACCGGCGACTCCGGTAAGACGACCACGCGGAAGACGACGTTCACGACGATGCCGAAACCGACCGGGGCGGCCGTCACCAGCACGCTCTATTTCGCCGGTAATCGGACGTACGGCACCGCGATGCCGGTCACCGTCGCATTCGACCCGCCCATTCCGAAAGAGGCTCGGGACGACGTCCAACGACGATTGTTCGTGAAGACGGATCCGCCGCAGCCGGGCGTCTGGTCGTGGGTCGGCGACGGCAGTCAGGTGTACTACCGCGCACCCGACTTCTGGCGACCCGGCACCACCATCAGCGTCCGCGCCGGCCTCGCCGGCCTGCTGATCGGCAAGGACAGGGTCGGCGACGAGGACCGGACCGCCACGTCGAAGATCGGCCGGCAGGTCGCACTGGAGATCGACAACGCCACCAAGCAGATGTCCGTCGTCCGCGACGGCAAGGTCGTGCGGAAGATTCCGGTGAGCATGGGCAAGCCGAGCACGCCCACGTCCAGCGGCAAAATGGTGATCATGGAGAAGCACCAGCAGACGACCTTCGACACCCGGGGATCGGCCGACCCCTACGTGGTCGACGTCGAGGACGCCCAGCGCCTCACCTGGGGTGGCGAGTTCCTCCACGGGGCACCGTGGTCGGAGGGGGACCAGGGCAACACCAACGTCTCGCACGGCTGCACCAACCTCTCCGCAGCCGCCGCGGACTGGCTCATGGGCGTCACCCAGGTCGGCGACCTGGTGACCATCAAGGGCACCGAGGTCCAGTTGACCGAGGGCAACGGCTGGACCGCGTGGAACGTCACCTGGGACCAGTTCGTCAGGGGCAGCGCGCTGCCGGTGCCGGCCGGGCTGGCGCCCAGCCCGTCGCACGCGCCGCACCCGGGCGCCGTCGCCGGAGGTTCCCCGGCGCCGGCACCGTCGGTCCGCGGCGGCTGACGAGCCCGTACGGCACGTGGAACGGCCCGCCCGACGGCGGGCCGTTCCACGTCGGCTCGCGCCGGCTCAGGCCAGCGGCACCCGAGCGATGCCCGGCCCGGTCAGGCTGCCCAACCAGAGCCGGTCGCCGTCCTGGCGCACCCCGGTGATCATGTCGTACGCCCCCGACGGCCCGTGCAGGGTGCGCAGCACCCGCCCGTCACCGTCGACCAGCGCGACCAGGCCGTAGCGCAGCGGTTTCGGCTGCACGGCGGCGGGTAGCACCGCGACCAGCTGCCGCAGCCGGGGGTGCGGCAGGAGCCGCTCGACCACCGGCACCCGGGGGCTGGGCAGGGCGATCCAGTACGTGCCGTCGCCGACCGGGGTCACGTTGTCCGGGTACGCCGGCAGGTCGGCCAGCACGGTCACCGTGCCGTCGGGCAGGGCGACGCGGACCAGCCGGTGCGTGGAGGTCTCCACCAGCATCAGCGCCGACTCGTCCGGGGTGAGCGCGATCCCGTTCGGGAAGTACAGCCCGTCGCAGACCACCTCGGTGCGCCCGCTGCCCGGGTCGTACGCGAGCACCCGCCCGTTCGGCCGGTGCTCCAGCAGGTCCCGCTTCCAGTGCGAGACCGGGAACCGGTACGAGCTGTCGGTGAAGTAGACCGTGCCGTCGCGGGCGATCGTCGCGTTGTCGGCCAGGTGGGGCGTCTCCCCGTCGCCGCTCAGCTCCCGCACCGCGCCGTCGTCGGTGATCCGCAGCAGACCCCGGTACGCGTCACAGACGACGAGGCTGCCGTCGCGGGGGTCGACCTCCAGGCCCAGTGGGCGGCCGCCGGTGTCGGCCAGCAGCTCCGGGCGGGTGCCGGCCGGCGCGTCCGCGGGCCATCGGAAGATCCGGCCGTCCTCGGCGCCGCTGACCGCCCGCCCGGACGGGTCGATGACCACGTCCTCCGGGCCGGCCGAGCCCTCCGGCAGAGGCAGGAGCTCGACGTCGTCGAGCCGGGTGTCGGTGGGTGCCCACGGCCCGTCCAGGGGCGGCGGCACCGTGGCCGGCTCGCGGAGGGGACGGATCAGCAGGGGCACGCGGGAGCGGGGGGCGACCATCCGCCCATTCTCACCCGCCGATGCCGCGCGGGGGAGCCTCCGGCGGTGTCAGAAGGCCAGGATGAGGGTCATGGCCGCGTAGCTCGCCAGCAGCAGCACTCCCTCGAAGCCCAACCGGCCCCAGCCGCACGCCTGCCGAACCAGCAGGCCGCCGAGCAGAACGGTGGTCATGAACAGCGCGCTGGCCGTGACGAACAGTTCCTCGCGCCCGGCGGCGTGGTAGATCGAGCCCTCCCGGTACGCGATGTCGCCGACCACCAGGTTGAGCGCGTCCAGGCTGTTCCCGCCGAGGACCGCGGCGATGGCCAGGGTGGGGGCACCCCGGCGGACGGCGGCGACGGCGGTGACGGTCTCCGGGAGCGCGTTGACCGCCCCCATGAGGATGGCGCCGACGAAACCGGCGCTCAGGCCGGTGCTGACGACGATGCTCTCGGCGGCCAGGGCGATCAGCCAACCGCCGGCCGCCACGACCAGGCCGACGGCGACGAACCGGCTCCACAGCCAGGCGGGACTGCGCCGGTCGAGGCTGCCGTGGGCGTGCGGGATGTCCGGCAGGGTCTCGGTCGTGGCCACCGCCTCCCACAGGGGACTGGCCCCGGAGCGGCGGATGAGGTGCAGGCCGCCGACGTAGCAGCCGATCATGGCCAGCGAGGCGGGGTGCACACCGATCACCGTCGCCCCCGGGGCGAAGCTGCCCAGCAGGGCCAGGGAGAGCAGGGCGATGAGCAACGCCCCGAACAGCACGTTCGGCAGCGACGCGGCGGCGTGTTCGAGGTTGACCCGGCGGTGGAACGCGTCGGCGACGGCGACCGCGGTGGTCTGGGCGGCGATCCCGCCGACCGCGTTGCTGTAGCCCAGCTCCGGCTGGGCCGAGGTGGCGGCGACCGCCGTCATCACGATGCCCGACAGGGAGGTGGCCAGGCCGAAGAAGACCGCGCCGAAGAACGCCTCGCCCCAACCGGTCCGGTCGGCCAGGGTGTCGCCGAGGGTGACCAGGCGGATGCTGCCCAGCACGGTGAGCGCGCCCGCGACGGCGAACACCGCGATGCTCAGGCCGGGTGGCCACGGCAGCGAGGTCAGGTCCGGCGGCACGACCGGTGGTCCCGCTGCCGGGCGGCCCGGCTGAAGGCGTACGAGCCGATCGGCGGGACGTCGACCACGTGCGCCTCCCACCGTCGCGCCGCCGGGTTGACCGGCCCCCGCGCCGGGCCGGCGGGGCGCGGGGGTCTACCCGCGCGGAGACGGCGGAAACGGTCAGCGGTCGCTGAGGCTGCCCAGCAGAACCGCGCGGGAGGATCGGCGGGTCAGATCCTCGGCGACGCTGCCCAGCAGGCGGTCCCGGAGCCCGTGCCCGTGCCGGCCGGCCACCAGCAGGTCCACGTCGTGCGCCTCGGCCATCGCGAGCAGCGCGTCCGCCGGGTGGCCGACGACGACCTCCGTGGTCGGCTCGGGCAGGTCTCCGGGTAGGCCGCGGACCCGCTCGTCGAGCATCCGCCGGGTCGCCCGCCGCTCGTCCTCGGCCTCCCGACCGATGCGGTCCGGACTGGTCACGCTGACCAGCACCAGCTCGCCGGTGGTGCCGGCGAGGGTCCGGGCGACCGCCCGCAACGCCCGGTCGGAGTCCGGCGAGCCGTCCACGCCGACCAGCACCCGTACGCCGTCGCCGGTCCGTCGCGGCCGGCCCTCGCGTACGTCGACGGGGCGGGTCGTGGCGCGGCCCCGCTCGACGGCGATGGGGATGAACAGGGGGCCGAGCAGCCCGCCGACGACGTACCAGAGCAGGTGCGCGTGACCGGCGCGGAGGACGAACCAGGCGGCGGTGACCAGGCCGACGGTCAGCCACACGGTGACGAAGAGCAGAACGGACCAGAGATCAGGCACGCGGGTGACTACCCGAGGTGGCCGTGGGTAAGCCGGGTACTGGGACGATCACCACGTCGCCGGTGCGAGGTGTGTCCCGGCGGCGGCGGATAGGGTTTCCTCAGGTGTGCCGGGAAGTCTGGTCGGCGATGGATGACGCGTACCCTGCCGACGAGGAGTTTTCGTGACCGACGCCGACCGGCGCCGCCCCAGCCTGTTCGCCCGCCGCTCCTGGCCCGAGACGAGCCGCATCTCCGGGATCCTCCGGAGGGAGACCGTCGGCGGGGCACTCCTGCTGATCGGAGCGTTGCTGGCCCTCGTCTGGTCGAACTCCCCCTGGTCGGAGAGCTACCAGGCGCTGCGGGACGTGAAGGTCGGACCGGCGGCCCTGCATCTGGACCTGAGCCTGGGCAAGTGGGCCGCCGACGGTCTGCTGGCGGTCTTCTTCTTCGTCGCCGGTCTGGAGCTCAAGCGCGAGTTCGTCGCCGGAGACCTGCGCGACCCGCTGCGCGCGGCCGTGCCGGTGTCCGCCGCGGTCGGCGGCGTCATGGTGCCGGCCCTGCTGTACGTCGTGATCGCCGGTGCCGAGGCACCCCGGGGCTGGGCGATCCCGACCGCCACGGACATCGCCTTCGCCCTCGCGGTGCTCGCTGTCATCGGCCGGTTCCTCCCGTCCGCGCTGCGCACCTTCCTGCTCACCCTCGCCGTCGTCGACGACCTGCTCGCCATCATGATCATCGCGGTGTTCTACACCGCCGACCTGGCGGTGCTGCCGCTGCTCGGCGCGCTGGTGCCGCTGGCGGTCTTCGGCCTGCTCGTGCAGCGGCGGGTGCGGTCCTGGTGGCTGCTGCTGCCGCTGGCCGCCGCGACCTGGGTGCTGGTGCACGAGTCCGGTGTGCACGCCACGGTCGCCGGTGTGCTGCTCGCCTTCACCGTCCCGGTGCTCCGCAGCGACGCCGCCGGCGGCCCGAACGCCGGGCCCGGGTTGGCCGAGCACTTCGAGCACCGCATCCGGCCGATCTCGGCCGGCGTGGCGGTGCCCATCTTCGCCTTCTTCTCCGCCGGGGTCACCGTCGGCGGCCTGACCGGTCTGGCCACGTCACTGAGCGACAAGGTCGCGATCGGCATCGTCGTCGGCCTCGTCGTCGGCAAGCCGGTCGGGATCCTCACCGCCACCTGGCTGGTCTCCCGGTTCACCCGGGCAGAGCTCGGCCAGGGCCTCAAGTGGGTCGACGTGCTGGGCCTGTCGCTGCTCGGCGGCATCGGCTTCACCGTGTCCCTGCTGATCGGCGAGTTGGCCTTCGGCCTGGGCAGCGAACGCGACGACATCGTCAAGGTCGCGGTGCTCACCGGATCCCTGCTCTCGGCGGTGCTCGCCACCTTCATCCTGCGCGCCCGCAGCAACCTCTACCGGCGGGTGCACGAGGAGGAGACCGCCGACCGGGACCGGGACGGCGTGCCGGACGTCTACGACGAGAACCCCACCGACCCGACCCGCCACTGACGCGTACCGCCGGCCGGCCCCGATGTGGGCCGGCCGCCGGCACCGTGCGGACGAGCCGCCGCCGGACCGAGGCGACCGCTCCCGACGGCGGCGAAAAACGGGTCGGCGGCCTCCCCGGGCGCTGTTAGGGTGGTCGGCGACCGGACCGCGGATCGTGGGCGCGGGGTGTGACGGTCGGAGTGACGAGGAGCAGACGTGGCAGGTGACGACGACATCTCCGGGTGATACCGGAGTGTCCGGCCGGCGAGCAGGCGCGCGACAGCGGCGCCGCCCTGGCCGTGCCGTCGTTCCCTGACCGCTTCCGCTGGGCCGCCCCGGCGCGCGCCCACCTCACCCGCGAGGTCCCCGCCATGCCCGACATGTCCGTCGTCTGTACCCACCTGTCCTTCTCCTGGCCGGACGGCACCCCCGTCTTCGAGGATCTCTCCTTCGCCGTGGGCGGTGGCCGCACCGGCCTCGTCGCGCCCAACGGCGCCGGCAAGACGACGCTGCTCCGGCTCATCGCCGACGAACTCGCACCCACCTCCGGCAGCGTGACGGTCGACGGGGCGCTCGGCTACCTGCCGCAGGATCTGCCGCTCGCCGGTGACCTGACCGCCGCCGAGGTGCTCGGCGTCGCCGGCACCGTCGCGGCACTGCGCGCCATCGAGGCCGGCGACGCCGCAGAGGAGCACTTCGCCACCGTCGGCGACGACTGGGACGTCGAGGAGCGCACGCGCGCCGAACTGGACCGGCTCGGCCTCGACGACGTCACCCTGGACCGCCGCCTCGACACCCTCAGCGGCGGGCAGATCGTCTCCCTCGGCCTGGCCGCGCAGCTGCTCCGGCGGCCCGACGTCCTCCTGCTCGACGAGCCCACCAACAACCTGGACGTCGACGCCCGGCACCGGCTGTACGCGGTCCTGGAGGAGTGGCGCGGCTGCCTGCTGCTGGTCAGCCACGACCGGGCGCTGCTGGACCGGATGGAGCGCATCGCCGAACTCGACCGCGGGTCGATGACCTTCTTCGGCGGCAACTACACCGCGTACGCCGACGCCGTCACCGCTGCCCAGGAGCTCGCCGAACGGAACGTGCGCTCCGCCGAGCTGGAGGTCAAGCGGGAGAAGCGGGAGATGCAGCAGGCCCGCGAACGGGCCGACCGCCGCGCCGGCAACGCCGCCCGGAACATCAAGAACGCCGGGCTGCCGAAGATCGTCGCCGGCAAGCTCAAGCGCAACGCGCAGGAGTCGGCCGGCCGGGCCGACCAGACGCACGCCGCCCGGGTCGACGACGCCCGCGCCCGGCTCGACGAGGCCAGCCGCGCACTGCGCGACGACCAGGCGATCACGCTGGACCTGCCCGACACGGCGGTTCCCGCCGGACGGACGCTCGTGGTCGGTGAACGACTTCGCGTACGCGGGCTCTTCGGCACCGACGGCGTCGGCCTGACGATCCGGGGGCCGGAGCGGATCGCGCTGACCGGGCCGAACGGCGCCGGCAAGTCCACCCTGCTGCGGCTGCTGGACGGGTCCCTGCTGCCGGACTCGGGCTCGCTGCGGCGGGCCGAGGGCCGGGTGGCGTACCTGTCGCAACGGCTCGACCTGCTCGACGAGGACCGGACGGTGGCGGAGAACGTCGCCGCGTACGCCCCGGGCCGGCCGCAGGCCGAGCGGATGACCCTGCTGGCCCGGTTCCTGTTCCGGGGCCAACGGGCGCACCTCCCGGTCGGGGTGCTGTCCGGCGGGGAACGGCTGCGCGCCACCCTCGCCTGCGTCCTGTACGCCGAACCGGCGCCGCACCTGCTGCTGCTCGACGAGCCGACCAACAACCTGGACCTGGTGAGTGTGGGGCAGTTGGAGAACGCGCTGCAGGCGTACCGGGGGGCGTTCGTGGTGGTCAGCCACGACGAGCGGTTCCTGGCGGAGATCGGGGTGCAGCGGTGGTGGCGGCTGGACCACGGGCGCCTGCGGGAGGCCGGCCCATCCGAGGGCCTTTGACCCCCGTCCTCGTTTTGCTGTGATGAGCTGGGGGACACGCCTGCCGGGCCGCCGAGATCCGACCGAAGGAGGACACGACATGACCGCCGCCATGCCGGAGGTGATCGCCCGCTACTACCGGGCGACCAACGAGCGCGACCACGACACCCTCGTCGGCTGCTTCACCGACGACGCGATCGTCTCCGACGAGAACCGGACCCACGAGGGCCGGGCGGCGATCCGGGCCTGGCGCGAGCGGACCGCGGCCGCGTCCGACTTCACCGCCGACCCCGAGGCGGCCGACGAGGAAGCCGGCGGGAACGTCGTGGTGACGACGGTCGTGTCGGGTTCGTTCCCGGGCAGCCCGATCCGTCTGCGGCACCGGTTCACGCTGCACGACGGCCTGATCGGCGCCCTCGACATCCGGCCGTAACGCTCGCCGCTCGCCGCCGATCGCCGGCGCCGGGCGGTACCCGCGGTCGGTGCCCCGCCGAACAGATTTCGTGAAACGTCGCCGACGCCGCCGCGGATGGCGACATCATGGCGTCGCGGACGGACGGCCGGAGCCGGATCGTCGCGGACCGGTGAGCGGGGGTGTGTGACGTGCAGGATGTGGCCGTCGCGCCGCAGGATGTCGGGTCGGTGGTACCGGGCCTGGCCGAGCGGGTGTGGATCAACGCGCAAGAGGCGCCGCAGGTGGTGCAGTTCGTGCGCCCGGCACCGGTGCACCGGGCCTGGCCCGGGCGGGCGCCGGTGCAGGGCGGCGACGTACCGGTGACGTGTGAGCAGTTCCGTGACGACGTGCTGACCCTGGCTCGCGGCTTCATCGCCGCGGGTGTCGGTCACGGTGACCGCATCGCGCTGATGAGCCGCACCCGGTACGAGTGGACCCTGGTGGACTACGCCCTGTGGGCGATCGGCGCGGTGACCGTACCGGTCTACGAGACCGCCAGCAGGGACCAGCTCGAGTGGATCGTGGCGGACGCCGGAGCCGTGGGCTGTGTCGTGGAGAACGCGGCGCACGCCGAGATGCTCACCGATGCGCGGGCGGGCCTGCCGGCGCTGCGTGAGGTGTGGCAGATCGACGACGGTGACCTGATCGCTCTCGCCGGGCAGGGCCGCGACATCGACGACGCCCGGGTCGAGACGCGCCGCAAGCAGGTGACCGGGGGAGACGTCGCCACGATCGTCTACACCAGCGGCACCACCGGCCGACCCAAGGGCTGCGTCCTGACCCACCGCAACATCTACTGCGACGTCACCAGCGCGGTGACGGTGCTGCCGCAGCTGCTGCATTCGGGCGCGTCGACGGTGCTGTTCCTCCCGCTCGCCCACGCGTTCGCCCGGATGATCCAGGTGGGGATGGTGCAGACCCGGGGGACGATGGTGCACAGCGCCGAGATGGTCGGTGTCCTGGAGCAGTTGCGCAGGTACCGGCCGACGTTCATCCTCGCGGTGCCGCGGGTGTGGGAGAAGGTGTACACGCGGGCCCGGCAGAAGGCCGAGGACGCGCACCGCGGGTGGCTGTTCGCCGTCGCCGACTGGGTGGCGGAGCGCCACAGCCGGGCCATGGACACCGCCCGGGGTCCCAACCTCGTGCTGCGGTTGGCGCGGCAGGTCCTCGACCTGCTGGCGTACCGCAAGCTCCGCGCAGCTCTGGGCGGACGGTGCCGGATGGCCATCGTCGGCGGTGCGCCGCTGGGTGAACGGCTGGGGCACTTCTTCCGCGGCGCCGGGATCACGGTGCTGGAGGGGTACGGGCTGACCGAGACGTCGCCGGCACTGACGACGAACCGGCCCGAAGCACAGCGCATCGGTACCGTCGGCCTCCCGTTCCCCGGGGTGGAGATCCGCATCGCCGACGACGGCGAGATCCAGGCCCGAGGCGAGGTGATCTTCCCCGGATACTGGAACAACCCGGACGCCACCCGCGCCACGTTCACCTCGGACGGGTGGTTGCGCACCGGTGACCTCGGCAGCGTCGACGCCGACGGGTTCCTGCGGGTGACCGGCCGCACGAAGGAGATCATCGTGACGGCGGCCGGCAAGAACGTCGCGCCCCCGCCGATCGAGGAGGCTGTCCGCGCCCATCCGCTGGTCAGCCAGTGCGTGCTCGTCGGCGACGGCCGCCCGTACGTGGCCGCGCTCGTCACCATCGACGAGCCGGCCTGGCAGCGCTGGCGGACACGGCACGGGCATCCCGACGCCTCGGTGGCCGACCTGCGGGACGACGCCACGCTGCGCCGGGAGATCCAGACCGCGGTGGACCGGGCCAACGAGGCGGTATCCCACCCGGAGCAGGTCAAGACGTTCCGGATCCTGCCCCGGGACCTCACCGAGGCCGACGGGGAACTCACCCCCACCCTCAAGGTCAAACGCGATGTCGTGGCGCAGCGCTACGCCGACGACATCGAGGTCCTCTACCGCGGCCACTGAGCCGGTGGAAGCGCCTAGTCTTGGGCGCATGGCGAGGTACTACGACGTGCACCCGGACAACCCCCAGCCCCGGATCGTCCGGCAGGTCGTCGACCTGATCCGGGACGGCGGCCTGGTCGCCTACCCCACGGACTCCTGCTTCGCGTTCGGCTGCCAGTTGGGCAACCGCGACGGGCTCGACCGGATCCGCGAGATCCGCCGCCTCGACGAACGGCACCACTTCACGCTGGTCTGCCGGGACTTCGCCCAACTCGGCCAGTTCGTGCACGTCAGCAACGCGGTCTTCCGGCTGGTGAAGGCGTCCACCCCCGGCAGCTATACGTTCATCCTGCCGGCCACCAAGGAGGTGCCGCGCCGGATGCTGCACCCCCGCAAGCGTACGGTCGGCGTCCGCGTGCCCGCGCACACCGTCGCCCAGGCGCTGCTCGCCGAACTCGGCGAGCCGCTGGTGTCGAGCACCCTGATCCTGCCGGGCGAGGACGAGCCGCTGACCCAGGGGTGGGAGATCAAGGAGCGGCTGGACCACCTCCTCGACGCGGTCGTCGACGCCGGCGACTGCGGAAAGGAGCCGACGACGGTGGTCGACCTGTCGCAGCCCGAGCCGGAGATCCTGCGCCGGGGAGCCGGCGACCCCTCCCGCTTCGAGTAGACCCGTCGCGGTGGGGGCGCCGGCCCCGGTGTCCGTCAGCGTTGCCTGCCCGGACCTGTCAGAAGCGCAGCCTGCGCAGGTAGCGGTAGCCGACCTCGGCCGTCTGCTGCGGCGTCACGTCGGGGGTGTCGTTCTCGACGATGTACTCCAGCACCGAGTGCTCCCGGAAGATCCGGGCGAAGTCGATCATCCCGGTGCCCAGGTCGGCCATGTCGCCGGTGGACTCGTGCCGGTCCTTGACGTGGTACTGCAGGACGCGCTGCGGCGCCGAGCGGATGACGTCCAGCGTGAAGCCCTCCGGGTCGGCCACGCCGTCGCCGGACTCGATGCCGCCGGTGACCGCCCAGTAGAGGTCGATCTCCAGGTGCACGAGCCCGGGGTCCAGCTCGGCGGTCAGGATGTCCCACGGGCGCGTGCCGCCACCGAGGTCGATGGTGAACTCGTGCGCGTGGTTGTGGTAGCCGTACCGCAGGCCGGCGGCCCGCGCGGCGGCGGCCTCGACGTTCATCTGCTCCGCCCAGCGCTTCCAGTCGTCCGCCTTGTCGGAGTTCAGGTACGGCACCACCATGAACCGCTGGCCCAGGGTGACCGCGTTCTCGATCTTCTGCTCCAGACCGGCGGAGTCGGCGCTGATCCCGTCGTGGCTGGAGCTGGGCTCGATCCCGATCCCGTCGAGGAACTGACGCAACTGCGCGGCCGTCCGACCGAAGTAGCCGAGCGCCAGCTCCACGCGCGGATACCCGATGCGGGCGAGGTGGGTGAGGGTCGCGTCGTACCCCGGCGATCCCCAGAGGGCGTCGCGGACCGTCCACAGCTGGATGCTGATCAGGCCCGGGGGTACGTGGTGCCGGCCGGTCGGCCGGATCGTCGCTCCGGCAGCCGTCGCGCCGATGCCGGATGCCAGGCCGACGCCCGCGAGCGCCGCCAGTGAACCGCGCAGCAGGCTGCGCCGGTCAACGGACTGCCGCAGCGCGGCCATCCCGTCGTGTCCGTAACACATGATGGCTTCCTTCCGTCGTTTCTACTCGGTGGGGACCAGGACGACCTGGTCGGTTCCGCTCAGGGCCGGCAGCCCGTCACCACCGGCGTCCGTGTAGGACGCGACGAACACACCGGTCAGGTTGTCGGTCGCCGGGTCGTGGCCGGACGGCACCGTCGTCTGGATGGAGCCGGTGCAGCCGGTGGCGGTGGTCTGCGGGTGCCCGTGCGTGTCGTGGCCCAGGACGTAGGTGACGCTGACCCGGGAGCAGTCGACCGGCTGGTCGTCGGTCACCCGTACCTCGAACTCCACCCGGTCGCCGAAGGCGAAGGCCTGGCCGTCGCCCGGCCTGACCAGCTCCACCACGGGCGCGGCGTTGCCGACGACGACCCGGACCGAGGCGGAGGCCGACAGTCCCTGCGGGTCGCTCACCAGGAGCGTGGCGTGGTAGAGCCCGTTCTCCCGGTAGGTGAACGTCGGGTTCGCCGCGCGGGAGTCAACCTTGCCGTCGTTGTCGAAGTCCCACGCGTACCGGAGTCGGTCCCCGTCGTAGTCGGCGGTGCCGTCGCTGGAGAACGCGACGGTCAGCGGCGCCAGCCCGGCGGTGGGCGTCGCCGAGACCTGGGGAACCGGGGTGTGGTTGCCCGTCCAGCCGGTGTAGTCGATCCGGGCCAGTTGGGCGTCCGGGTTCTCGCTGAAGAAGCCGTCGCCGTACTCCAGCACGTAGAGCGCGCCGTCCGGGCCGAACTCCATGTCCATCGGGTTGTCGACGGTGAGCGAGGGGAGCACCGGCTCGATCCCGGTCAGGTCGCCGCCGGCGTCCAGCCGGAAGCCCTTCACGTAGTCCCGGGTCCACTCGTGGAACAGCGCCATGCCGTCGTAGTACGCCGGCCACGCCACCGGGGCGCGTCCCCGCGTCGTCGGGCGGGAGAACTGGTACGCCGGCCCGGCCATCGGGCCGATGCCGCCGGTGCCCAGCTCGGGGAACTGCGCCGAGGGACCGTAGGAGTACCACACCTGCGGCTGCTCCACCGGCGGCAGTTGCCGCAGGCCGGTGTTGTGCGGTGACTCGTTGACCGGCGCGGCGCAGTCGAACGGCGCCCCGGACGCTCCGGTGGCGAAGTCGTAGTCCACGTACGGCAGTTGCGCCGTGGCGCAGTAGGGCCAGCCGTAGTTGCCGGCCTCGCGGGCGGCGAACCACTTGCCGTGCCCGGCCGGGCCACGCGACGGGTCGGGATCGCCCGCGTCCGGCGAGTAGTCCGCGACGTACAGCTCGTCGGTCTCGCGGTTCAGTTCGATCCGGAAGGGGTTGCGCAGACCCATCAGGTAGATCTCGGGCCGGGTGCCGGCCGTGCCCTCGAGGAAGAGGTTGCCGTCCGGGATGCGGTACGACCCGTCGGCGCCCACCCGGATGCGCAGGATCTTGCCGCGCAGGTCGTTGGTGTTGGCCGAGGTGCGCTGCGCGTCGTACGCGGGGTTGCGGCCGGGCCGCTCGTCGATGGGTGTGTAGCCACCGGACTCGAAGGGGTTGGTGTCGTCACCGGTGGACAGGTACAGGTTGCCCGCGGAGTCGAAGACGATGTCGCCGCCGACGTGGCAACAGATGCCCCGGTCGACCGGGACGTCCAGGATCCGCTGCTCGGTGGTGAGGTCCAGCCTGTCCTTCACGAACCGGAACCGGGAGAGCCGGATGACCCCCTCGAACGGCGCGAAGTCCGCCGGGGTTCCCCAGGCCGGCGCGTCACCCTCGTTGACTCCGGGCGTGGACGGGTCGTCGACGGGGGTGTCCTGCGGAGGTGAGTAGTACAGGTAGACCCAGTTGTTGCCGGCCCTGCCGAAGTTCGGGTCGATCGCGACGTTCTGCAGGCCCTCCTCGTCGTGCCGGTAGACGTCCAGGGTCGCGGCGAGGGTGTTGCGGCCGGTGCCCGGGTCGTGCAGCCAGACCTCACCGGGACGCGTCACGTGCAGCACCCGGCTGTCGGGCAGCACGGCGAGGTCCATCGGCTCGCCCGGGTTGTCGTTGAGGGTCACCTTCTGGAAGTCGCTGTCCGGCGGCGCGCTGCCGGGTGCGGCCGTCGAGACGGTGGGGGTGGTGACGAGCGCCAGGCTCGTCAGACCCGCTACGGCGAGCGCGAGTCGTTTCTTCATCTGCCTCTCCTTGTCACTGATCGGGCAGTTCGGGGAGTACGGCACTTCCTCCTTTGCCGGTGGTGTCGGTCGCCGGGCACGGCTGAGCCGCCCAGCGCCGGGCGAAGCACTGGGTAGGGGACGGGTGACGGGTCAGGTGTCGGCTGCGGTTCCTGGTCCGGCGGGACGGTCAACCAGCCGAAACGCCTTCATGTGGCCGACGCTACAAAAGGCATGTCCACATGTCCATACCTTTCATCGATATAGGAGCAACTTTCGTTTACTGACAACGAAAGTTGGGATGAGACTGCCGGTGGGGTTGCGGTCCTAGGCCAGCGAGACGGCGATCTCGATCGCCTCCGGCTTGGTGACCTGGCCTTCCAGCCGGTAGCTCACGCCGCCCTCCTGCCAGATGAGCGTCGAGGCGGCGAGGCGGGCGGTCTCCACGCGTACCGTGCCCGTTCGATCCACGTAGCTGACCGGGTGCGGGCCGCCGATCCAGACGGCCACGTCACCGTCGAACTCCACCCAGTCGATCCCCGGCCCGTTGGCCTGCTTCTGGAAGACCGGGTCGAGACGACCGTCGAAGGCGTCGACGCGCAGCGTGCCGCCGCGATAGAGCAGCGTCGCGACCCGGTAGGTACCGGTCCCGTCGGGGTCGGCGACCAGCACCTGCTCCGGCGGGCCCAGTTGGGCCGGCAGGCGGATCGGGAAGCGCACCATCCGCTGCGCCTCGTCGAGGGCGGCCGGCTGCTGCCCCGGCAACGGCGACGGCGACCCGGTGGGACGCGCCGTGTCCGGCGACGTGGCGATGACGATCCCGGCGAAGCGCAGCAGCCCCGTCACGGCATCGGCGAGTGCGGCCCGCCCCGGCGGCAGCACCGCGACGACCAGCGCGACCAGCGCCGCCGCCGCGTAGTAGCGCCACCGGCGTCGCCGGCGCGCGCCCAGCCGCGCCCGTACCCGGGCGGCGACGTCGGGCGCGTCGGGCGTCTCCAGCCACGCGGAGAGCCCGCGCAGCTCCCGGTCGAGGTCATCCACGGTGGACCTCCTCGAGGTCCAGCAGGCCGCGGAGCTTCACCAGGGCCCGCGACGTCCGCGACTTCACCGTGCCCCGGGGCCATCCCAGCATCGTCACGGTCTCCTCCTCGCTGAGGTCGAGGAAGAACCGGCAGACGATCACCTCGCGGTCCTTCACCGGCAGCAGGCGCAGGGCCCGGACCAGCGCGGTGCGGCGCTCGGCGGCGAGAACCGAGCCGACCGCCCCGTCCTCGGCGACCTCCGACTCCGGGTTCGCCGCCGCGGCCCGCAGCACGAGACCGTCCCGCCGACTGCGCGACCGGTGCAGGTTGCGGGTCTCGTTGGCCACGATCGCCAGCAGCCAGGCGCGGAAGGACGACTCTCCCCGATAGCGGGACAGCTTCCGGTATCCCTTCACGAACGCCTCCTGGATGACGTCCTCCGCGTCGGAACCGGCGCCGAGCAGCGCCGCGGTCCGGTACGCGGACGCGGTGTGCCGGGCGACCAGGAGTTCGTACGCCTCCAGGTCACCTGCCCGAGCGCGGGTGACGAACTCCTCGTCGTCCAGTGCGCACCTCCGGTTGGACCACCCTCATGACACCGCCCGGCCCGCCCCGGTTCCACCCGCGCGGAGAGGGAACCCGGCCGGGGCCGGCGGTGTCATCCGGACATGATGGCCAACAACCCGATCTCGCGTCGTACCCTCCTGACCGTGCTCGCCGGCAGCGGCGCCACCGCGCTGGTCGGCTGCGATCCCGGACGGAGCCCGAGCGCCGCCCCCGCCGCCCCGGTCCCCGATCCGCTGCTCGTCGAGGTCGACGGCGGGCTCGGCGTCCTGCGCGGCACCGACCGGCAGACGATGCCGCACTCCGTCGCCACCGCCGACGGGCTCGCCGTCTTCGCGACCGCGCCCGAGGGCGCCGACACCGCCCTCTGGCGGATCGACACCGCCACCGGCCGCGCGTCGGCCCGGGTAACCCTGCCCGGACGCTGGGTGCCGCAGACCGTCTCCACCACCGGTACGACGGTCGCCCTCACGTCGACCGCGGTGCACGTCACCACGGGACGCCCGGACGGCCGCGAGGTGACCCCGGTGCTGATCGCCGACGAGACCGGGGTGCGGCACCGGCTAAATCTGCGCGGCAACTTCGTACCGGAGACCTTCACCGAGGACCTCGGCGGACTGTTCGTCCTGGAGTGGCTCCCGGCGACCGCGCCGGACCGCTACCGGGTCCGCGTCGTCGACCTCGCCACCAGGAAGCCCGGCCCGCTCTCCACCCGCAACAAGGTGCCGGTGCCGCCCGGCGCCGAGGAGGAGATGCGCGGCGACGGACGCCAGGCCGTGCTCTCCCCGAACCGCCGCACCCTCTACACGCTCTACACCCACCAGCCCGACCACCGGCACACCCGCGACCTGGTCAGCGGCCGACCCGGCAACGTGCACGCGTTCGTCCACACGCTGAGCCTCGGCGAGCGGTGGGCGTACTGCATCGACCTGCCGCACCCCTTCGGGGAGGCGCCCGCCGGCGGCCACGCCATGGCGATCACCCCCGACGGGAGCCGCCTGTTCGTCGCCGACGTCACCTCGGGCACCGTCGCGGAGATCTCCACCGAGGACCTCACCGTACGCCGGACGGCCACCGTGCCCGGCGGCACCGGCACCGCCCACGCCGCCGCCGACCGCGACCGCCTGGTCATCGCCGCCGACCGGACGGTACGCACACTGGACCTCACGCGCCTCGGCGTCGTCGCCGACCGGACCGTCGGTGAACCGGTCACCGGTCTCGTGTTCAGCGCCGACGGGCAGCGTCTGTACGTGGGCCAGACCGATGCGGTGAGCTGGCACGACGCGGGTAGCGGTGCGGAACTCGGCCGGGTTGCCGTACCGGGTCTGGTGGCTCTGCACGGATTGGCCGGGCGCGCCTGAGCCTGCTCAGGCGGTGAGCAGGCTGCGGAGTCGCTCGTCGAGGCTGATGAGCCGCCGCAATGACGAGGGTGCGTCGGTGGCGAGGGTCCGGACGGCGTGCATGATGTCGTGCCGCAGATCGATCAGCGGAGCCGACACCTCGCTCTCCCACCGTCCGGCGCTGTAGGTTCCGAAAGCACCGCGCAGGGCCTCCGTCTTCTTCACCACCTTCAACAGGTCCGTGAAGTCCATCGCCGCGACGATGTCGGCGACGACGTCGTCGCGTGCCTCCGTGTCGAGTCGGTCCCGGATCCGTTGCTGGCGGGTCTGCGGCAGCAGCGCCAACGCCTTCTCCTGGTCGGGGAAGTGCCCCCGCGTCCGTTCGGCCAGCTCGAGTTCCAGCGCACTGACCAGAAGGTAGAAGTAGGTGCGTCCGGGCTGCTTGTTGAGGTCGGCCGGGCTGACGATCCCGACGATGTCGTGCCCGTCGACGACGAACAGAAACTCGGCGCGGCGCAGGGCCGACAGGAGGGTGGCCAACGGCGTGTCGCCTGCGATGACCCGCGTGGCGGTCAGTGGGCGGATGTACGCGGACAGCGCGCCGTCCCGGTCAAGGAGGTCCGCGCGGTGGACATAGCCGCAGATCTCGCCGTCACGGGTGACGGGCGCGAAGTCGAAGCCATGCTCGGTCAGAGCCTGGGCGACGTCCGGGGCAGGCGTGTCGACGCCGTAGCAGAGGACTCGGGCGATCGGCGTCTGCAGGTGGCGAGTGCGGATAGCCGTCGCGATGTCATCGGAGTGCGCCAAGATCATGACGACAGTGTGCTCGCCGCGCCGTCCCTGTCGACGACCGGGGTGATCTCGACAGGGACGGAACGCCACCCCCTTACCGTTCGGAGGCGGTCGCGCCCACCGCCTCCTCCCCGAAGAGCGCCCGGACCGCCGCCAGGACCTCCTGGGGATCGTTGGCCATCGTCGTACGTGCCTGGGCGAGCAGCGTCTCGATGTCGACGTGCCGCTGCCGGTCCAGGTCGGCCAACAACTGCTCGACCGTCGGCACCGCCCGCTCGCCGACCAGGGCCCGGGCCGGCGGCCGGAGGTCCATGAGGTGGCAGAGCAGCCGCAGCGGGCGATGCCCGTACACCCGCGTTGCGCTGGGCAGGGTGGAGAAGCCGTACGTGCGCAGCCGGGTCACCGCACCGTCGAGCAGTGGACTGGCCCAGTGCGCGTTGTCGAACAGACTGATCGAGGACGCCTCGGGCAGCCGCAGGCCATGGAGGACCTGGGCCACCCCTCGCCGGGCAGGGTCGGCGACGACGAACACGTGCGGCGAGATGCGGCTGCGGTGGAACACGTCCGACCAGGCGCGCCGGGGCTTCGACGCGTTCACGGGGCGGCCGCGCCCAGGACGCCACCGAAGAACATCAGAAAGGTGAAGCCGATCATCGGGCCGACGAAGACGTAGCCCAGGACCAGACCGGCGACCGCCATGCCGTGGCCCGACCTCGTACCGTCGCGGGTCTCCCGCATGGCCACGTGGCCGAGGATCACGGCGAGGACGCACGGCAGGCCGAACAGACACCAGCCGCCGAGCACGCCGAAGATCCCGAGCACCAGCGACGCGGTCGCCAGGCCCGACGTGAGCGGCGGCCGCACCGACGGCGCGGGGACGAGCGGGTACGGCGGGGTGGGCTGGTGGTACGTCACCGGGACTCACCCCACGAACGGCCGGCGGCGCGCAGGTGGGTGACGAGCATGTCAACCGGGATGCCCAGCACGGAGGCCAGCAACGTCAACGGCTCGGGGTGCCCCTTGGCGGTCATCTCGTCGAAGATGTCCAGCAGGCCGCGCAGCCGGGCGTCGGTCTCGCCGGGGCCGGCGGGCAGCTCGGCGATCCGCCGCTCCACGTACCGTCGCGTGACGATCTGGTGGTCCGGACTCTGGTTCATGGTGCGTGTCTCCCCGCGATGGAATGTGGATGTGGTTAAAGGGGGGTGGCGTGCCAGTCGCGCAGGAACGCGTCGACCAGGGCCTGCGCCCGCGGGCGTACGTCGAAGGACTCGTCGAGCTGCCGGCGTGCCATGTGCGACAGACCGTCGGCGGCCTCGTTGAGCGCGTGGCCGCTGTGCCCCTTCACGTGGGCGAAGGACAGATCCGGCCGCCGGCTCACCAGCTCCGCCAGCCGGACGAGGGTGGGTTGGGGCGCCGACCGGCGCGGGCGCAGGCTGTAGCCGCTCGGCATCGCCTCGGTCCGGCCGGCCTGCCAGCGGTTCAGGTACCGCAGGGCGGTCAGGTTGTCCACCAGCACGGTCATCCCGGCCGGTACCTCGTCGTATCCGGAGAACAGGAAGTCGACCGCCCGCAGCTCGTTGATCAGCACCCGGGAGACGCCGGTTGGATCCAGCGGGCCGGTACCGCGGCCGCGCAGGCCGTAGTGGCCGTCACTGACGACGTACGCGATGCCGCCCGTGCGCCCCTTCCAGCTCGCGTCGGTCGCGGCGACCAGCGGCGCGGACGTCCCCGCCCAGCGGCCGACCCGGCCGCGACCGCGCTGCTCGTCCGACGGCGGTCGGCACGCCGAGCCATGCCCCGCGGCCTGCTGTTCGGCTGCGTCGAGTAGGTGCCGCGCCGAGTCGAGCTCGTCCCAGTGCGCGGCGGTGAGGGCCAGCCGCACGGCGTCGCCGATCCGCTGGCAGTGCGCGCAGCGGGTCGGCCGGGCGTAGAGGCGCAACGCGACCGCGCGCTCGTGCAAGGGGGCGGGAAGCCGGTCCAGGGCGCGCAGGAACTCATCGGGACGCACGACGCCTCCTGACGTCTCGAAGGGGGTGGGGGAGGGGCGCCGGGCGAGGGAGTGCGCTCGCCTCGGCGCTGTCGAGCTGATGTCGCAGACGGATCAGGCGTTCCCTGGTCCTGTCGAGCTGCCCCGTTCGTGAGACCGGAGGCGTCAGCCGACGTCAGAGGACCTTGATCGAGGCGACCATGAGGAGCGGCACGGTGGTCTCGCCACCGATCTGGGTTTCGTAGCTGTGCGAGCCGAGCACGGTGACGTTCGCCCGGAAGATGTCGTCCTCGACCAGGTTCTCGAGGTCGTCGGAGCCGCCGCTGAGGATCGTGTTGGTCTCGTAGTCGTAATCTTCGGCCATCCGCTTGTGTGCGACGTCCGCGCGGAATGTGTCGACACCGGTCGCGGCGTCGAACTGGGTGACCCGGCCGAAGACCACATAGGTCTTGCCGATGTAGGCGTCCGGGTTCTTGGCGATGAGCTTCCACTCCCGCTCGCTCAACGTCTTGTAGGACGGCGGCTTCGGCTTCGGCGGGGGAGTGGTCTTCGTGGGCGACGGCGCTGCGGTGGTTGGCGCAGCCGTCGTGGGGGCAGCGGTGGTCGGCGCTGCCGTGGTCGGCGCGCTGCTCGGCGACGCCGAGCTGCTCACGCTGGCAGCCGGCTCAGCACCATCGGCGGCGAGCGCGCCGATGGCCACCCCGGCGGTGAGGGCGATGACGAGGGCAATGGCGCCAACGGCCCAGACCTGCGCGTTGGAGCGCTTCGTCGGGCTGGCGGCGTCGACCGGGGTGTTCGCCGGTGGCCCGGTCGTTTCCGACTGCGGTGCGTCGGCGCCGGAGGGCGGAGCGGGGTCGTGCGGCGACGTGTGCGGCTCCTGCGGTGGCGGTGACTGGGGAACAGCCTGCGGGTCCGGCTGGAACTCGGGCTGGGTCATGGTTGTTCCTTCTTTGTCTGGTGGCTGGGTTGACGCCCGAGCCGAAGGGGCGGTGTGGCTGGGAGGGCCTGAACGGGTGAGATCGGCGGCATCGTGGCGATCGGCGGTAGCGCTGATCGGCAGCGATTCAGGCGGGTGGGATTCCGACGACCTCGACCTCGACGCCCTCGTTGCGCAGCGACTTCATCGCCCGGTAGAGCGCGACCTGGGCGAAGGTGAAGAGCGTGTCGACGGTGACGGTCCGGCCCGCGCTGAGCGCGATGGCGTAGACCACTTTCGTGGGACGGAAGCCCGGGTCGAGGTTGCGCCCGTTCGGCTGTTGGCGCACCACCTCGATGAGCCTGGTGCGCGCGTCCTCCTCGTAGCGCAGCGCGTCGACGGAGGCGAGGCCCTGAGCGAAAAGATGGCTCAGTGGGGAGGTGCCAGACGCCCGCTTGACGTGGATCAGCTCGCCGTCGGGGCCGAGGAGGTCGCAGGCCTCGATGCCGTGTCGATGCTGCGCCGTGCGCAGCAGCTTCTTGTCGAGCAGCACGAGCCGCGGGTCACGGGAGGCAGCCGCACGGTTGTAGGCGTCCTCATTGACGAGGTCGGGCGTCCAGGGCGGCAGCACGACGTCGGACGACCGAGCCAGGATCTCGGCGATCTCCTGCCGCAGGAACTCGCGATGCTGGTCGCCGATCTCGTACCAGGCACCCTCGTGCAGCAGCAGGTGGCTGGGACCGACGGGCACCTCCGCGGTGATCCAGCGGGAAACCGGCGTCGACACCATCTCGTCGGTTCCGCCCGTGTCCGCGAAGAGCGCCACCTTCCCGTTGCGCAGGCCGGCCCAGCGGTCACCCTCCAGCGCCCCGTTCGTGTGGGAGAGGATGACCGCCAGGTCCAGCTCCGCCGCCAGGGTCGGCCCCTGTCCGGACTTCGGGATCTGGATCCGGTACCGCTCGACGTGCTCGATGTCCGCGACGAGGTCGCCGGGCACGGCCACGCCCAGGTCGGGCGGGTCGGCCAGCGCGAGCCGCTGATCGAGGGTGTCAATGAGTTCCGGCACCCGGGGGTCGGATGCCGGTACGGGGCGGATCTGCGTGATGAACTCCAGGTCGGCCAGGGGAGACTCCTGCTGGCAGACCCGCTCGATCTCCCGCAGATCGGTAAGGAGCCCGTCGGGCTCGACGCAGAGATGGATGCGCAGTGCCTCGCCGCCGTCGACCCTTGCCGGCTTGCCGGTACGGCGGCAGACCGTCAGCCGAGGGTTGTCCGTACGGCCGCACACCTGGCCGACGATCTCGCCCCACTTGTCGATGCCGTACATCCGGATCGGCTGACCGGCGGGGACCAGGCTGCGGTCCACCCGTCCATTGGCGCCGACGACCCGGCGGCGAACCTGCCGGATGTCGCTCGGCACCAGTGCGCGGACGACGAAGGACACGCCGAAGGTCCGGTCGATCGCCTCCTGCTCGACCATGAAGCGGCCCAGGGTCCCGTAGGTGAGGGCGTAGGCGCACTCGTCGACGGCCAGGAAGAGCGCCCCGCCGCCGCTGCTGTACCCCAGGTCGACATCCTCGCCGGTGAGCCCGGCGAGGATGTCGCACCACTCCGCCCGCTCGCGCGGCAACGAGCCCTGTACGAGCAGCGCCGGCGCGCCGGCGACCTGCCGTTCGACTGCCTCGAAGCCGCTCTCCCGCAGATAGGGGGCGTTGAGCGACTCCCTTAGACCGTCCGAGGTCGCGGGCACCCGGAGGCGATAGACGCTGGTCGGGTAGGTGCCGGGCGGGGTCGGGGGCATGGGGCTGTCGAAGAGGGTGGGGTGTTCCGGGCCAGGCCGGCGGCGGTCCTTCCGGTTGGCCGCGCGGGTGCTGGAGTCGGGCGGGATCCCGTTCGTCGCACTGCGCATCTCGATCTCCTCGCGTAGAGATTCGTGCTGGCGGTTGTGCGGTGGTGCTGGGTGGTGAGGGCGGGCTTCGCGGGACCCGCCCTCACGAAGAGGCGTCAGCTCAGGGCGACCTCGACGCCGCCGGAGAACAGCGAGTCGTGCAGCTCGAGCTTGGTGAGCTTGACCTTCTTCGGAATGTCGAAGACGAGGACGCCGGTGACCTGGTTACCGGGGTTGATCTCGTTGAACAGGGTCTGCTGGTCCTTGTTGGCGTAGATCGCGGCCTCCGAGTCGGTGGAGTACTCGGTGCCGTCCGCGGCGTACGCCTTCTGGCTGCTGTCGATGAGCGTCTGCGGCTCCTTGCCGATGTTCTTGACGTTGACCGTGATCAGGCAGAACTGGCCCTGGGCCTTGTCGCCGAGCAGGTCGGTCCCGACCTTGGCGACGCCGCACTTGGCCGACTTCACCGTGAACTCGAACTTCCCGTCCCGGGCGGCCTGGCCGACCTTCGCGGTCTTGGCGGGCTTGTCCTCGCCCTCGGCAGCAGTGTCGCCGCCGGCGGAGCTGGCGGGCTCGTCGGTGGTGCCGGCGCCGCAGCCGAGCGCGATGAGAGCGGTGGCGAGCAGGGCGAAGGTCGTGGTCTTGCGCATGGGGAGCTCCGTTTCAGAGGGAATGCCGCGGATTCCAATCGGTAGCGGCTCGTTGATGCCGATGAATCACAGCAGCGGTCGTCGACGGAACGCCAGCAGATAGCCGTCTAGACCCTGATAACCGGGGTTACCAGACAGCCGACTACCCAAGATGCAGTGCGCCATCTACTGTCGACCCATTGCAGAGGCGCTCGAACGCGACGAGGAGGTGACCGTGGCCGCTATTGATCTCATCTCTCTGCCAGAGATCGCCGAGCTGGCCGGGGTGCGACGCCCCGTGGTCACCACCTGGCGTCGCCGCTACCCGGAATTCCCCGCTCCGTCCCAGACAGACCGGGGTCGGCCACTGTTCAAGGCGCGCGAAGTCGTCGACTGGCTGGTCGACACCGGTCGCGCCGAGCGTCGCCTAATCGAACCGGACCTCCGACTTCACGTGCTCTCGTGTCTGGCGCTCCAGACGCGGGCATCGTCAAGCAGCGGCCGGCGTCGGGCCCTCACCCCACAGGAATTGGTCAGCGCCACGACCGCGCTGATCTGCCTGCACCACCTCAACGACGAGCCCCTACGTCCCGACGGCCACACCGACCGGCACGTCATCGACGCACTTCGCGAACGCGCCACCGAGGTCGACTGGGACGACGAGTTGCTCAGGTCGGAAATCGAGGCACTGCCGTCGGACGCGGCCTGGCTGGCCGAGGTGGTGGACGAGTTGGTCGAGGCAGCGTGGGGGACCGCCCAGGCGTACGAGCGGGTGCTCGCCGCCCGGCACCGGTTCGGCGTTCCGCAGCTGTACGAGGACGCGGTCGTCCCGCAGCTGGGGGGTCTGATGGTCGAGCTCTCCGGCGCTCGGGAGCACGCGGACCTGCACGGCCTCGTCCAGATCGCCGATCCGCACGCCGGCGCCGGTGACCTGCTGATGGCAGCCCGGCATGCACTCGGGGAACACGAGCCGGTCATGTTCGCCGCCGAGGCGGACCGGCTGCTGGCCCGCCTCGCCCGCCGCCGGCTGGTGGTACATGGCGTTCCGCGAGGCAGTTGGCAGCTCGACGTCGCCGCCGGCCGGCCGTCGGGCTCGCCCGCCGCCGACGTGTTGCTCATGCGGCTGCCCTACCAGCCGGCCGAGGCGCGCACCGATGTCGACCCTTTCGCCGAGCTCGTCGAGCTGACCAGGGCGCTCGCCCCGGGGCAGACCGCGGTGGTGTTCGGTCCCGCCGAGCTGCTCGTCGGCGCGTTGCCGCCCTACAAGCCGGCGGCTCGCTCCCGCAACGAACTGCTGGCGACCGGCAGGGTCGAGGCGGTCGTCCAGCTCCCCGGCGGAATTATGCCCTTCCGACCCGGCTACCAGAGCGCGCTGTGGGTGCTGAGGCATGAGGAGGCGCCCGAGTGGCAGGGGCGGGTCCTGCTGGCGGACGTCTCCGACCGGCCGCTCACCGATCGCGTGGTCGAGGACCTGGTCATCGACGTCGCCACCTGGCGGCGCGAGGGCCACCAGCCTGATCAGCACCTTCGGGCGTACGCCAGTCAGGTGCGGATCGCGGACCTGACGGTGCCCCGACGCCCGCTGACCGCGCGCCGGCCCGCAACGCTGCGTGAGCTGGCGCGTGACGGGCGGGTGACGGTCGCGGAGCTGGCCGACACGGAGGTCGAGCTCAACCGGCTGGCCGAGCCGCGCCCCCAGCTGCGCACCCACCTCGCTGCGCGGGACGAGATCCACCGGGCGCCGACGAAATCGATCGCCGCGCTCGTCCGGGACGGCCACGTCGTCCTGATCAAGGGCAGCCGGATCGCCGCCGACCATGTCAGCAGTGACGGCCACAATCCCGTGATCGGGCCGCCAGAGTTGACCGCCGGCGCCCCCATCGGCGCACGCCGGATCGACCGGGCCGTCTTCGCGGAGCGGTACCCCCGTGCCCGGCTGACCGAGCCGGGCGACGTAGTGGTGACCATGACGCCCCGGATGCGGGCATACCACGATGAGCAGGGCTTCTCGGTTGTCGACTATCCGACGCGGGTCCTGCGCATCCTGCCGGACGGGCGCGACCGGCTTACCCCCCGGGTGCTGGAGGCGCTGGTCAACGCCGTACCCAAGCAGCGGCCGACCGGTGCGGTGCGTGCCGCGACCCGACTTGCTGACCTGCAACTTCCGCTGCTGCCTCCCGCCGACGTGGCGCGGCTCGACGCGCTGCTGGCGGCCATGGAGGAGCGCCGTAACCTTGCCCGCCGTGAGCTCGACCTGCTCGACGGCCTCGGCCAGCGTGCTGTGGCCGGGCTCACCGACGGCACCTTAACCATTACGGATGGCCCGCCGCTGGCTGGACCCCCCCCGCCGTGACCAGCAAGACTGACTGCACCGCACGAACGGATACGAGGAGCACCATGCCCCCCAGGAAGAGGGCGGCCGGGCAGAACGCGCTGCCCGGCATGCCGACCATGGCCGACCTTCGCGACACCCTCTGGAAGGCTGCCGACAAGCTCCGCGGCTCGATGGACGCCGCGCAGTACAAGGACTTCGTCCTGGGCCTGGTCTTTCTCAAGTACGTCTCCGACTCGTTCGAGGAGCGGCGCGAGCAGATCAAGCAGGAGGTGCTCGACCAGGGCATCCCGGAGAGCCGGCTGGACGCGTTCCTTGACGACGTCGACGAGTACACGGGCCACGGCGTCTTCTGGGTGCCGGCGGAGGGCCGCTGGGGGCACCTGGCGGAGCGGGCCAAGGGCGGCGAGATAGGGCTGCTGCTCGACAACGCCATGGACGCCATCATGAAGTCGAACCCGGCGCTGCTCGGCGTGCTGCCCAAGATCTTCAACCGGGACAACGTCGACCAGCGCCGGCTGAGTGAGCTGGTCGACCTGATCAGCGACGCCCGGTTCACCGGCCACGGGGACCGGCCGGCGCGCGACGTGCTCGGTGAGGTGTACGAGTACTTCCTGGAGAAGTTCGCCCGCGCCGAGGGCAAGCGCGCCGGCGAGTTCTACACCCCGCGCAGTGTGGTCAAGCTGCTGGTGGAGATGCTGGAGCCGTACTCGGGCCGGGTCTACGACCCCTGCTGTGGGTCGGGCGGCATGTTCGTCCAGGCGGAGAAGTTCGTGCTAAGCCACCGTGGCCGGCGCGACGACATCGCCGTCTACGGTCAGGAGTCCAACGAGCGAACCTGGCGGCTGGCGAAGATGAACCTCGCCATTCACGGTATTTCCGGCAACCTCGGCCCGAGGTGGGAAGACACCTTCCACGCCGACAAGCACCCCGACTTGCGCGCGGACTTCGTCCTTGCCAACCCGCCGTTCAACGATTCAGACTGGGCCCGAAGCGTCGACGACCCTCGCTGGCGCTACGGCGTCCCACCGGCCGGTAACGCCAACTTCGCCTGGTTGCAGCACATCGTCTCGAAGCTGGGCGAGCGCGGCACTGCGGGAGTGGTGCTCGCAAACGGCTCTATGACGTCAAAGCAGTCGGGCGAAGGTGAGATCCGCGCGGCGATGGTCGAGGCCGACCTCGTTTCCTGCATGGTGGCGCTCCCGCCGCAACTCTTCCGCAGTACTCCGATCTCGGTCTGCCTGTGGTTCTTCGACAAGGACAAGGGCCGGCAGGGGGCGAAGAAGCTCGCCGACCGGCGCGGCGAGGTGCTGTTCATCGACGCCCGGAACATGGGCAAGTTGGTGGACCGTACCGAGCGCGTCCTGACCGACGAGGACATCACGAAGATGGCCGGGGCCTACCACGCGTGGCGCGGCACGGCGTCAGCCCGTGTCGAAAATCGGAAGCACGAGGACGAGGCCGGCTTTTGTTACTCGGCAAGTCTAGAGGAGATCCGCGAGCACGATCACGTGCTCACCCCGGGCCGTTACGTGGGTGCCTCCGAGGTCGACACCTCCGGCGACGAGCCACTCACAGACAAGATCGAGCGCCTCACGAAGGAGTTGTACGCCCACCTCGACGAGTCGACTCGCATGGAGCGGCATATTCGACGACTGTTGGAGCGCCTCGATGCATGAACGACACACCATCCGCCTGGGTGACGCCATTGACATCAAACACGGTCATGCATTCAAGGGAGAGTTCTTTTCGGATGCCGGGCCCGGCCCCATCCTCGTTACTCCTGGCAACTTCGCCATTGGAGGCGGGTTTCAAAGGGGCAAGGATAAGTACTACACGGGCCTCGTGCCGGATGGGTACACGCTGAACCCGGGCGACCTCGTTGTCACCATGACCGATCTTAGCAAGGCTGGTGACACCCTCGGGTATCCTGCGCTCGTTCCGGGAGACGCTCATTACTTACACAACCAGCGAATTGGCCTCGTGAGGGTTGTGCGGCGGGACTTGCTTGACACGTGCTACCTCTCCTATGCCCTCCGCACTCGGCCATATAGGGACTACATCCTTGCCGGAGCCACAGGTAGCACCGTACGCCACACGAGCCCGTCGCGGATCTATGAATATCGAATCGCGGTGCCCTCGGTAAGCGAGCAGCGGGCAATAGCTAGCGTCTTGAAGGCGTTCGACGACAAGATCGCGGTGAACGAGCTGATCGCGCTCAAGGCAGATGAACTAATCCGAGCCCGCTATCTAGATCTTTGCATCTCCACAGGGAAGTCAATTCCACTGAGTGAGCTGGGCGACCAGCGGCGCGAAACCGTGCCAGTTGATAACTTTGGACCAGATGAAAACTACATTGGCCTTGAGCACATGCCGAGGCGTCGGATGTGGCTAAGTGGATGGACCGACGCCTCCGGCGTAGCCAGTGCCAAAGGCCGGTTCGAGAAGGGTGATGTGCTGTTCGGCAAGCTTAGGCCTTATTTTCATAAGGTGGGCCTGGCTTTCGTTGGCGGTATCGCTTCGACGGATATCATCGTGATTCGGCCGCGCACTGAAGAGGCGCGAGGTTGGCTGCTGGCCGCAGCATCGAGTGACGAGGTAGTTGGCCATGCGTCAGCCATTGCCGACGGCACGAGAATGCCGAGAGCCAAATGGCAAGACATCGCAAAATGCAACGTTCCTTGGCCGGGGCAAGCCGCAGCATCTGAGTTCAACGAGGTTGTCGAGATGCTTGCAAAGCGGGTGCGGGCGGCTGTGTTCGAAAATCAGGCACTATATGAGCTGCGGGATACGCTGCTGCCGGCATTGATGTCCGGGAGAGTTCGGGTCCGGGATGCCGGGAAGGTTGCGGAGGACGCGACGTGAGCGGACAACCTCTGCCTGGTTTGAGGGACATGACCGAGGCTCAGTGGGAGGCTCTTGCGCTTGAGGCGTTGGCGGAGCTTGGCTGGGAATACGTCCCCGGATCGTCCATCGCACCCGGAACCGGCCAGCGGGATTCGTGGGCAGAGCTGATCCTGCCAGGGCGGCTGCGCGACGCGGTCGCTCGGTTCAACCCGCAGCTTCCACGCGCACAGGTTGATGAGGCTGTCGCTCAGGTGCTCACTGCCCGGTCGCGGGACGCCCTCGCCGAGAACTGGCGGTTGCATGAGCTGATGGTCAAGGGCATCCGGTCGGTGGTCTACACCGACCAACATGGTGCCGAGCACAACCCGACCATCCGGCTGACCGATTTCCGGGACGAGGCGGCCAACGACTACCTGGTCGCCAGCCAGGTGATGGTGACCGAGGGCGACCACAAGCGACGGTTCGACATCGTCTGCTACCTGAACGGGTTGCCGGTCGGGCTGATGGAGTTAAAAAAGGCCGGCGACGCGTACGCCGATCTGCGGGGTGCCCACCGGCAGGTCGGCACCTACGTGGAGGAGCTGCCGCTCGCCTTTCGAGCCAACGTCGTCTGCGTCATGTCGGACGGAATCACGGCTCGCTACGGCACCGCCTTCACCCCGTTCGAGCACTTCGCGCCGTGGAACGTCGATGACGCCGGCGAGCCGGTGCCGCAGCCGCCGAAGGACGACGAGGACCTGGCGCTGAACCTGGCCCTATACGGGCTGTTCACGCCGCGCCGGTTCCTGGAGTTGCTGCACGGGTACGTCGCCTTCGCCGAGGTGCGAGCCGGGGCGATCAAGCGGATCGCCAAGCCGCATCAGTACTTCGCGGTGGAGAAGGCCGTTCGCAAGACCGTCGAGGCGACCCGCAGCGACGGCAAGGCCGGCGTCGTCTGGCACACCCAGGGCTCCGGCAAGTCGATGGAGATGGAGTTCTACGCACACCAGATCGCCACCCATCCGAGCATGGGTAACCCGACGATCGTGGTCATCACCGACCGTACCGATCTGGACGAGCAGCTCCTGGAGGCGTTCGCCGCGAGTGAGCTGTTGCCGGAGCGGCCGGTGCAGGCGGTCACCCGGGAGAGCCTGCGCAACGAGCTGACCAACCGGCGCACCGGCGGGATCATCTTCACGACGTTGCAGAAGTTCGGGCGTACCCGGGATGAGCGGGACGCGGGCCGCAAGCATCCGCTGCTGTCGGACCGGCGCAACATCATCGTGATCGTCGACGAGGCGCACCGTAGTCACTACGACAGCCTCGACGGCTACGCGCGGCACCTGCGCGACGCTCTGCCGCACGCGACGTTGATCGCCTTCACCGGCACGCCGATCTCCGAGGCGGATCGTGACACCCGGGCCGTGTTCGGCGACTACATCGACATCTACGACCTGACTCGGGCCGTCGATGACGGTGCGACGGTCCGCGTCTACCACGAGAGCCGGCTCATCCCGGTGGACCTGCCGGCCGACATCGACCCGGAGACCATCGACGAGCGGGCCGACACGCTGACCGCCGGGTTGGACGACGCCGAGAAGGCCCGCATCCAACGCACCGTCGCGGTGATGAATGCAATCTACGGCGCCCCCCACCGGGTCGAGGCGCTCGCCGCCGATCTGGTCGAGCACTGGCAGGCTCGATCCGAGCAGATGCGCAAGTACATCGGCGGGCCGGGCAAGGGCATGATCGTGTGCGCGACTCGTGACATCTGCGCGAGGCTCTACGACGAGATGATCGCGCGGCTGCCTGAGGGCTGGCACTCCGACGCCGACGACCTTGGCAAGATCAAGGTCGTCTACACCGGCGGCCCGGACGACGAGCCGCACATCCGCAAGCACGTCCGGCGGCCCTCGCAGACCAAGGTCATCCGCAACCGGGCGAAGAACCCCGATGACGAGCTGGAACTCATCATTGTCCAGTCCATGCTGCTCACCGGGTTCGACTCCCCGCCGCTGCACACGCTCTATCTCGACAAGCCGATGCGCGGCGCGGCGTTGATGCAGGCGCTCGCGCGGGTCAACCGGACCTTCCGCGGCAAGCAGGACGGCCTGCTGGTCGGCTACGCCCCCATCACCCAGAGCCTGCACGAGGCGCTCGCCGAATACACCAAGAGCGACCAGGACAACAAGCCGGTCGGCCGGGACACCGGCGAGGCAATCGCCCGCGTCCGGGACCTGCACGACGTCCTCTGCGGCACGATCCTGGTTGGGTACGACTGGCGGGGCGTGCTGAGCTCCGGTGCCAAGAACGCCTTCACGGCCGCCGTCCTCGGCACCATCGACCACCTGCGCGATCCGAGCCTGCCCGAGAACCAGCCCGAGCCGGGTGAACCGACCCTCGCCGAACGCTTCCGG
Organism: Micromonospora sp. NPDC049497; assembly: GCF_044465805.1. Classification (NCBI taxonomy): domain Bacteria; kingdom Bacillati; phylum Actinomycetota; class Actinomycetes; order Micromonosporales; family Micromonosporaceae; genus Micromonospora; species Micromonospora sp. NPDC049497. Next base: position 52,573 of record NZ_JBITMC010000008.1, read on the forward strand.
CAAGCCGCCGGCAAGCTCGACCGGCTCTACGCGCTCTGCGCCAGCAGCGGCGACATCAACGACCTCCGGGACGACATCGCGTTCTTCCAGGCCGTACGGGTCTGGATGGCCAAGTACGACGTGGAGGACCGCCGCTCCCGGGGGATGCCCATTCCCGCTGAAGTGGCGCTCTACCTCCGGGAACTCACCGCCGGCGTCATCGAGGCCGGTGGGGTGACCGACATCTACGGAGCCGCCGGCATCGACCGGCCCGACCTGTCCCACTTGGACGAGGCGTACCTGGAGAAGCTGCGCGCCTCCAAGACGCCGAACCTGGCCATTGAGGCGCTGCGCCGGGCCATCGAGCAGACCATGCGGAAGGCCACCCGGCACAACATCGTGCGCCAGGAAGCCTTCTCCGCGCGTCTGGTCGAGCTGATGCGCCGCTACACCAACCAGAACCTGACTTCCGCAGAGATCATCGCCGAGCTGGTCGCCATGGCGAAGGAGGTGAGCGCGGAAGCCGACCGCGGGCAGCTGTTCAGCCCGGCGCTCACTGACGACGAACTGGCCTTCTACGACGCGGTCGCCGCGAACGAGTCGGCCGTGGCCGAGATGGGGGAGGGGCAGCTGGCCGGCATCGCCCGCGACCTGGTGGCTTCCGTCCGCCGGTCCATCACCGTCGACTGGACCTCTCGTGACGACGTGCGCGCCAAGCTCCGCTCCACCATCAAGCGCCTGCTCGCCGTGCACGGCTACCCGCCGGACGCGGCCGAGGACGCCATCCGCCGGGTCCTTCAGCAGACCGAAACTTTCGCCGAGGAGTGGTCGCCGGATGCCAACAGCTGAGACCGTGCCACAATCCATCGACACCGCCCCGAGATCCGGCCTTCCATATCGGACTGCCTTCGAACTGCAGGTCGACTTCAACGAGGCGATCGCCAGGGTGAAGGAGCAGCTGCGTTCTTGGCTGCGTTCTAAGCGGTATGACGTTGGGCGCTTCGACGCTGGTGTACCTACTCTCGCTGATGGCGTGGTTCTCTTGCACGCCGCGACGCACGACGCGTGCGGGTGGCAGCTACGCGAGACTCGAACGGATAACCTTGCTTGGGTCAGCACGGTTGCGGTGGTGCGAAGCAAGTCACTGCGGAGAAGCTGGTTCTCGATCAATATCGAGCCTGCCGCACCACCGGACGTCGCCGTCCCATCCCCCCGAGCACCGCGGCTGGTTAAGCTACTGCTGGACGTGGTCGATGCGATCGACGGAGAGGCAACCCTCCGCAGCCGACCCACCGCCGTAACTGCTGGCGACGTCGACGATCTGCTCGACATCGTCTGCATGGAGGGACGCCGACTTCCCGTCGTCGTCGGAGCCGCTCCCGCCGACACCCCATTTGAGGACTGGCGGCGGGCTATGGAACGTCTTACGGGCGAACTGGCCGGCCTGGCCAGCCTATACATCCTTGATCCAGCTGCCGTCCAGGCCTTCAACGCGGGGATCGGCGAGACACACTGGATAGGACCAGGTAGCGTCCGTACCTACCTCCCGGGCGTCGATCCAGCCCTCGTCGAGGACAGCCTCAGACACCGGGTATTGAGCAGGCGTCGAATCGAAGCTGAACCGCAACGCGCCGCTCGAGTCCTGTCGGCGTTACCTCGCCAACTGGCGGCCAACTCGCTACCGCCGCTGGCGGTCAAGGGGCTGGGGCTGTCTCTCCGCGACTTCACGCGAGGCGCCGCAGCACCTGGGAGAACTGGGGCGGATGATGGCAGGCTTACTGCTCTCGTCGAGCAGGTGGAGATCCTCAACGCACTGCTAGAGACCGCCGACGACGCCGACAAGCGGTCCAGAGCATTGATCAGCCAGCAACAGGACGATTTGCTCGACTTGACGGCGGACCTCGAATTCACCCGCAACGAGCTTGAGGCACGAGACGCCACCATCCGCACCCTGCGTCAACGGCTGGCGGCTTTAGGCCGGCACGCGGAAGCTTACGCGCCTGCCGAGCTGCCTGACCCCTTGCCCACGTCTTTCGCAGAACTCTTCGATCGGCTTGACAGTATGTCGCCGTATGTGAGCTTCACGGGGGATCACGGATCCGCACTCGACCTCGACGAACATCCCGCGCACTCAAACTGGGCCCAGCTAGCGTGGCAAGCCATGTTGGCGCTCGCCGACTACGCCCAAGGCCAAGCAAGACGGCTGGTCTGGCGGTGACTTTAAGCGTTGGTGCGAATCGCCAGCCGAAGGCGGGCGCGTGATCTCGATGGGCAAGGTGGCGAGGGACGAGTCTCAGACGGTGCGCACGAACCGAAGGATGGCGGCCGAGCGAACCCTGCCTGTTCCCCGACAGGTCGATCGCCGTGGAGTCGTCTTCATGGGCGCTCACATCCGGCTTGGGACAACAGCGACGGTATCGCCGCGTCTGTACTTCCATGACGCCACGTCGATCGACGGCGAAGTTTACGTCGGCTACATCGGCCGCCACCTAACCAACACCCTGACGTCGTAGCTGTGCCGCCGTCACTGGCAACGGAAGGGATGTTCGAAATATGAATGACGGGTGGTCGAATGGTCCGACGAGGGACACCCAAGCAGAACCCGCGGGTGAAGCCCTCGTCGAATGGGCGGCTGTGCCGTAAGCGGTTCGAACGAGGCTGGTGGCTGCGGGGACCGTCAGTTCGCTCGCTGCGGCCGTCTGGCTGAGACGAAGGCTATCCAAGCCTCGGGCCGAAACGTCAGAACCTCGCCCTTCGGGTCCTTCGAATCGCGTACGGCGACGATGCCGGGGAGGTTGGTGGCGACCTCGACGCAGGCACCGCCGTTGTCGCCGCTGCGAGTGCTCTTGCGCCAGATGGCGCCGGTCAGGTCAGTCATGTCGCATCTCCCCGATGATCCTCTTGATCATATCCTTCGATTCTGCCTCGCCGAGGGACAGCCGATCCAGGCCCCTCCAGACGCGTTCGTACGCGGCCAACTCGTCTGGCTTGTCGAGATACAGCGCTCCGGTGAGCGACTCGCTGTAGACGATCGACGGTTCGGGCGCCGCTCGGCCCCCTTTTGTAGGCGGAAAGTCAAGAATCATGAAGGTGCCGGCGACGGCGCCGGGCTGGGGGCCGGCTGCCAGCGGCAGCACCCTGACGGAGACGTTCGGTAGGTCCGACAGCTTGACGAGGTGGTCGAGCTGGGCGGCCATCACTGCCGGGCCGCCGACGGTGCGCCGGAGTACCGCCTCCAAGAGCACGGAGTTCAACCGGGGTGCGGCAGGAAGCCGCCGGATGAGTAGCCCCTGCCGCTGAAGGCGAACCTGCACGGCCTGCTCCCGCTCCTCGTCGCTCAGGGTTCCGCCAAGGCGGTAGAGCGCGTGGGCGTACTCCTTGGTCTGGAGGATCCCGGGGATCAGCGACTCGTCGTAGCCCCGTAGGTGGGTGGCGGCGGATTCCAGGCCGACGTACAGCTCGAACCAACTCGGCACCGCGTCCCCGTACGCGTGCCACCACCCCTTCGACTTCGTCTCCGCCGCCAAGCCGCGCATCGCCTCGGTCATCTCCGGCGACACCCCGTACAGCTCGCACATCGCCTTGACGTCGAGCACCCGGACCGAGCCCATGCCGCACTCCAGGCGCCAGATCTTCTGCCGGCTGTACTCCAGGGCCTCGGCAGCGGCGTCGAGCGTCACGCCCGCCTCGTTGCGGAACTGTCGCAGCAACCGGCCGAGCTGCCGGCGCGGCACCGTCGATCCGAGGTCCTCAGCCATCCGCACACTCCCTGATTCCGTGGCGCAACACTGCGTGACTTGCTCCTGCAACCTCTACGGGTTTCAGCAAAGAAAGTCAATGCACATGCGGGAAATCGTGGTTTGAAACGTTGCGCATCCACAGCGGACTGTCACAGGATGACCACAGCGCGGCGGTCGGGTCTTGCCCCGAACCGGCCGCCGCGCTCCCGGCCACACCCCTCGCTGAGCAGCCCTGAGGCCGTACCGCTGATCGAAGCTGCGGTGTCCGGGCGGGGTGGGTCCGCCCGTGCGGGGAGGGCGGGTGGACCCACCCATCCACGACCAGGAAGGCACGTAGAGATGAGCGTCCGCAACCAGAGGCCGTTCCCGGCGAGTGGTGGAGCGACGTACCGCTCCCGCGCGTACCCCAGTCTGTTGCCGTGGCAGGTGCGTGAGCGCCGCTTCCCGCCCGCCCGGCTTGGACGTCGCGGCCTCAACCCCGACGAGGTGTACGCGTTCCTTGACCGGGTCGCGGTCGACATGGCCGCCGTCTACGACGCGCTCGCGCAGAGCCGGCGCGAGACCGTCGTCGTCAAGGACGCGTTGCGCCGCTGGCAGTCCGAGCAGGCCGAGGGTGGTCGCCGGTGAGCGGACGGTACGTGATCCACCTGCCCGTGGTCGCCGCCGACCTGCCGGCCGCGCAACGCCTGGCTCGGGTCGTCGGCCGCTGGATCACCGTGCTGCCGATGATGGATCCGGGCGAGATGACCGTGTCCGAGGAGGACGAGCAGTTCCTACGCCACCGCGTCTTCTGTGACCTGCGCCTGCCGGGTGGGCGGCGCTGCATTCTTCGCGACGGTCACGAGGGCGAGTGCGCCCGCCGCCTGCGCCGTTGAGCGGCCGGTCGAACCTGTCGCACGTGCCGAACTCGTACCGGACCTCGTCGGAAACGGCTTCCACTCGGTGTGCGACCACCAGCATGCCCGCAGTCCGGCCTCAGCTCTGACCAGGCCGGCCCGGCCGGTCCGGGAAACCTGCCGCGTAGGTGGCATCCACCAACTCCTGAAGGTGACGGATGACGTCCGCCTTCTGGCCGGTGTCGGGTAGTTGCTGCTCTCCGGTCGCAACCAGGCCATCCCGCCAGTGACCGACGATCTCCTGCTGAACGGGACTCGGCATTTCCCCGATCCACAATGAACCGAGGTTGTTGTCGACGATCTCCTGGAGGTGCTGCGCAGCCTGCTTGTCGGACACCCGGGAGATCAGGAATTCAAGTGTCCAGTCGAACAGGCCGCCTGTTGCGGTCCAATCGACCCCGGGCTTCAGAACGATGATGCCGGCCATCACTTCCCCACGACGAATACCCGCGGGCCAAGGCTGCGCTCCGCGATGAACTGTTCAATCCTTGCGGTCTGCTCCGCCGAGAACTTGGAGACGTCGACCGGCACTCGGTCGGCCTTGTCCAGGTGGCGCTCGATCTGATATTGGAGCTGGGGCCACTGCCGGTCGAAGAACTGGCCCGGGAAGTTGCCGACCGCATCATATGTGCGTCCCGCACCGTCCACCCAGTCGGCGGAGGAGTCCGCGGGAGCGCGCGTCAGCGTGACGCCGAGTTCCTGCTCCACCCTCAGCGCCGTCTCGGCCTCGCTGGGGCGGAACCTGCCAACCGCAGGGTCCATGCCGAGTTGCCGAACGCGTTCCTCCTCGACTCTCGGCGGAGGCGCTGGTCCGTGCGGTGGCCCGGGGTCTGAGGGGCTCCGGCTCGGATGCGACGGACCTGACAGGAGTCGCCCGAGCGCCTGCGTGAGCTTGTCGATCAGATCGCCGAGGCGCCGGATCAATGGCATCAGTCGGCGCAGGCTGTTGAGCAGCGCGCGAAGCAGCTTCGCGATACGGGCGGCCCAGGACGCCACCAGTGTCGTGACCTGCTCCACGACCAAGGGTGCGGCAAGCCCGCCGGTGATGAGCAGTTCGCCCGCGTACACGATGAGGCGGGACACGCAGGTGGCGATGGCGTCTCGGACGAGCAGCCGGACGGCGGCGACCAGGCCGGCGGTGCCTTCGGTGATCGCGGCCATGGCGTCGGCGCCCATGGCGAGGCCGGTGACGGCCTGCTGTTGCTCAGCGGCCCAGCTCCGGTAGGCGGGTCCGGCGGTGCCGCCCCAGCCGGCGACGTCCGTGCGGACGGCGGCGGCGAGTTGGGCGGCTTCGTCGCGCAGGCTTGCGGCGACGTTGCGCCAGGTCTGTGCGTGGGCGGTGATCTGGGCCGGATCGCCGGCGAGCCAGTCCAGAGCTTCGCTGAGCGGCTTGACGTGCTCGATCAACCAGGCAATGCCGTACTGGAGGAGGGCGCCGACCGGGTCGGAGACGAAGGCGAGGGCATCGAGTCCGGCGCTGACCACGCCGAGGCTGCCGTCGATCCAACTGCCGGTGTGTACGCCCTGGGCGATGAGTTCGATGTCCTCGAGGATCCAGATGCCGGCCCAGGCGCTCGGCGGGGTGTCGGTGACGGGGGCGACCAGCGGGTTGGCGGTCACCGGCCGTCCCGTGCTCGAAGAAGTAGTTGTTCGGCGTGGACGTCGGATGTTCGGTAGTTGGCCGCGCTCGTCCGTAGTCGGCCGGCCGTGTCGCGGACCGAGCCGACGCCGGTACCGATGCCCTCGACGAGTGTCCGCTGGAGGCCGTCGAGCAGCAGCGGCATGATCGCGCACAACTGCCCGTACGCGTCGGTGCCGAGCCGGACGTGCTGACCTGCCTGCCGGGCGGTGTCGAGGTCGTCGGCACTGCGGTCGAGTCGGGTCGCATGGCGGATCAGGTCGGCGGGGTCGACCTGGATGCCGTCACCGGCCGGCATCCGATGGTCCCTGGTCAGGGTCCAGTCGGGGCCGGTACGAGGCGATGAGCGCCGCCGCCGTCGGATCGCCGGCACCGAGGGCCCGCGTGGTGATCTCGGTGACCTGCCGCAGCAGGTCGTGACGGGCGGCCAGGGTGGTCTGCAGGATCTGCCGCGCGGTGAGTTCCGCGGAGTGCTGCCGGGTGCGTTCGTCGAGCCGCAGATCGGTCAGCAGGCCGGCCGAGTCGATGGTGACCTCGACCATCCGATCCGGGCTGCGGGCGTTGCCGGTCAGCACCTGGATCTGCGCGGACAACGCCCGTGCCTGGCTCGCCCGTTCGGCGATGGAGGACTCCCAGTCGTCGATCCGACGCTCCGTCGCGTCGAGCGCGGCCTCGTCTGCCCACATGCGTGACCCTCCGGCACACCGACGTAGCCGGCCGTCGATGTCGCCGTCACGTTATCAATCGGTGGCGCTGCCTGCTGTCCCGGCAATCTGCCGGGGGAGTCACCGGGCTGCGGCGTAGCAGCGCTCGCGCTCCTGCTCCCACAGCACATCGTCGGCGAGGTCCTTGTATTCCTCACGCATCCGGCGGGCCAACCCGTAGAAACCCTCGTGTGGGCGCCGGGTGTCCTTGCCGACGACGAGCGCGCTCCAGATGGGCTCGCTGCGCTCGGCTGCCCGGACCGAGACCTTTTCCAACTGGGGGCCCAGGTAGTAAGGAAGCACTCCGACTCGCCTGCCGAGCGGACCGTACTCGATGAGCCCCTGGGCGACGGCTACTCCGTAGAGAATGTCGGCGATGCGATCGACGCGGTCCATCTGGAAGGTCTCCGGCATGGCTGCAGAGGCTACGGGTACTGGCGGCCATCCTCAATGGTGAGTCAGGGCTGTCCACAGCAGCGCGGCTGCTCGTGCTGCCGGCAGACCGACACGGGGGAGGCCACCGTCTCGGCCGAGGACGACCAGAAGGTACGCCCAACCGGTGGCTCAACTGACCGTTGTGCCGAGGCAGCAGTAATCATCGGGCCGCTAACGTGCGCGGCACGGGAGGTGGTCGGGATGGCCGGTCGGCGTTGGTACGCGTGGTTCGAAGAGGAGCACCTTGTCGTCCGACGTCGGCGGTTGCTGCCCTGGCTGAAGGCGGACGTCAGGTCGATACCGCTGGCCACGGTCCTCGACATCGGGTCGCTCACCGCAGCCGACCACGCGAAGCGGCGCGCGCAACTCACCGTTCAGGACCCGTCGGCACCGCACCTGACCGAGGTCATCCCGGTCAGGTTCACGCCTCAACAGTGGGAGCATGCCGGCTGGTTCGTGCGGGAGCGGCACGCGGCACCGACCGAGCCCCCGCAACCCGGCGAGGACGCCTCGTCGGGAGGGGCTGCCTCGCCTCGCCCGACTGTCGACGTCCCGCCACAGTCGCGGCGACGGGCGCAGCCGCCGGCCGCACTGAAAGCCCATCTCGCGGCCAGGCCGGCGGCGACGCCCACCACCGCCGGCCCGACCGTGGAAGCCTCGTCGACGCCGTCGCCCAGCGCGACTGGCGCGTCGACGACCCCGGTGATGCGGGCCGACGATGGTAAGAGGCCGGTGTGGTTGTGGCGCCAGAATGGGATGATCCACGCTTCGCTCGTTCCGGTGGGTAACGCGTCGCAGCACCGGCTGAGCCCCGCCGATTGCGCCCATCTCCTGCTCGTTGACCCGTCCAGGGCGATGCCGGCGATCCGTGCGTTGACCGGTGTCGCCGACAGCCAGCAGGCGCTGGCCCGCTTGCGGAGCTGGCGAGGGTCGGACCCGGTCGTCGTCAACCTGAGTGCCTCCGACCTCGCCGGGCGGCGGGTCACCGAGGCCCTGCAGAAGCCGGGCCGGAGCAACGTGGACGGCACCGTCCGGACCGTATCCGGCGGCCTTCCGAGTCTGAACAAGCGCCGCCGGTGAGCACGAGCCAGGGAGACGCCGGCTCGCGCCCGGCTGGCGACCTCCGCCAGTGCTCGGCCGCGAGGCCGGCGTCTCCGTCGTTCCTCAGGCGGCCAGCGAGCCCAGGCTGAAGCCGTCGAGCAGGTTGATGAGGTCGTCGTCGCGGGTCACCTCGTAGCCACGCTCCCGCAGCTCCGCGACCAGGTCACCCTCGCGGTCGAGCGGAATCTCGAGGTACTCACCGTTGTGCACCGTGTACACGACTTTGCCGTACTGGTCCTGCAGGTCCTCCGGCAGCACGTCGAACGCCCGCGTCGTGACCATCGGGGGCCAGTACCCCTCCACGACTGCACCCACCTCGGTGATCTTGAACGGCTTGTCGACGGCGTAGGCGTCGTCGTCCGGCTCGTAGCAGTCGGGGCCGGCGGGGTTGTCCAGGTGCGTCATCTGGACCTGCCGGGCCTGGCCCCACGTACGCGCGGAGGCGAGCGCCCTGATCTCCGCGCCCTCCTCGGTCGCGGTGTCGGCATCGGCGAAGGCGAGGCAGTCGTGATGGGTGGTGTGGCCGTAGACCAGGCGCCGAGTGGTCGGGTGGTGCGTCGTCATGGCGCACATCCTGCCTCAGGCGTACGACAACCAAGATCGGCATACGTCCGGGGGCGGATCCACCGGTGCCGGTCCCTTGCCCCCGGAGCCCGCCGTAGTTTAGCTTCACCCTTACTGCAATCTATGCAGATATCCTTCAGCGCACCTTCCGGCATGGAGGGCACATGAAAAGACGAGTGCTAGCCGCCCTGACCGCCACCGTCCTCGCGCTAAGCATGGCCACCCCCGCGAACGCCGGCCTGGAAACGGAACAACCCACCCAGCAGTGGCGCAGCTACTGGGTCGACGCGTTCAACGAGGGCATCTACACCCCCGCACAGGTCACCCGGCTCGTGCAGGACGCCAAGAAAATCAACGCCAACGCACTGATCGTCCAGATCGCCCGGCGCTATGACTGCTTCTGCAACCGGGCGCTCTACCCGCGTACCGACGCGGGGATCGCACCACGGCCCTACGACCCGCTCGACGAGATGATCGCGCAGGGGCACGCGGCGGGCATGGAGGTGCATGCCTGGGTCAACGTCAACACGATGTGGAACTCGGCCACACCACACTCCTCACCCGAGCATGTCTTCAACAAGCACGGCCGGTCGGCCACCGGGGCTGACCGCTGGCTCAACAAGCGCTACGACGGCCTCGAACTCATGGGCGCCAACGCCTATATGGACCCTGCCAACCCGGGCGCGGTCAACTACATCGTCTCGGCGATCCAGAGCATCGTGCGTGAGTACGACGTCGACGGCGTCAACCTCGACTACGTGCGCTACCCCGACTTCAACTCCACCACCACGCACAGCGACTGGGGCTACAGCGAGACCTCGCTGGCCCGCTTCCGCGCCGCCACCGGCCGCACCGACACACCGCTACCCTCCGACCCGCAGTTCTCGGACTGGCGGCGTACCCAGATGACCAACCTGGTCCGCAAGATCTACCTCGGCATGTGGGAGGTGGACCCGCAGGCGCGCCTGTCGATGGACGGCATCACCTACAGCTACGGGCCGCAGACCATGGGCGGCTGGGAGAAGACCCGGCCCTACGCCGAGGTGTTGCAGGACTGGAAGGGCTGGATGGCCGAGGGGATCATGGACACCGTCGTCGCCATGAACTACAAGCGCAACTGGATGCCCGACCAGAAGCAGATGTACGACGAGTGGACCGAGGTGCTCGCCGACTGGCAGGGCGACCGACAGGCGGTGATCGGGCCGGCCCTGTACCTCAACGACATCCCCGACAGCCTCGAGCAGGTGCGCCGGGCGCTCGCCCCCACCGCGGCGGGCAACACCGCCGCCGGCTGGAGCGGCTACTCGTACGCCAACCCGACCCGCGCCGGGGTGGGTCAGCCGTTGTCCTTCCGTAACGCGGAGCGGGACCGGTTGGCCGAGGCGCTGACCACCGGGCCGGACGCCCCGTTCGCCAATGAGGTGGCGGTGCCGGTGATGCCGTGGAAGGCGAGCCCCACCGAGGGGCACGTGTCCGGCCGCGTCGCGCTGCGCACCGGCGCGCCGCTGGATCAGGCGACCGTCACCCTGCGGCCGCTGACCACCGACGGTGAGCCGATCACCCGGCCTACCGACGGCGACGGCTGGTTCGGCTTCGTGCACCTGCGTCCCGGGACCTATCTGGTACAGGTCGACCTGCCCGACCGCGTCGTCGGCCAGCCGGTCGCGGTAGCTGAGGTCCGCGCCGGCGCGATCTCCACGGTGGACCTGACCCATCTCGTCCAGTTGTAGACCGCTGGTTCCCGTCCATCCGGAGGTCGGATGGGCGGGAACCGACCTCAGCACCGTGCGCAGGGCCGGACCGCGGCGGGTGCCGCCGGGTCCGGCCGCTCACGGCGTCACGGGCAGGGCCGTCCCACGCAGACGTCGATGATCTTGCCGGTGAGAGCGCGATCCAGAACCGTGGTCGACGATTCGATGCAGAACTAATCGTGGCCGCGGCCCGGCGATCCGGACACGCTGTGGGCATGAAGACATTCGTCAAAGCACTGGCCGCGCTCGGCGCGGCGCTGATGGTGGCGAGCGCCCCCGCGACCGCGGCCTCGGCCGAAGCCGCGGCCGGCGGGAACTCCGGCTGGACAGCCGGGAGCGAGGGGCCGCAGGGGTCATCACGGATGGTGTCGGGCTGGTATCTTGCCGTGCTGTGCCGAATGATTCTCAAGTGACCGCATTGGACGCTCTGCTCTACGAGACTCAGCAGGCGTTGGAGTTCGCTCGCTCTCGCCATCAGAACGGCGAACCAGCTCCCGACGACGAGCAGGTGGTTGGGCATGGCGAGGCACTCGACGGCCTGGTCTGCGCGGGCGTCCGCGGTGGCCGGATCGAGGAGTTGAACGCGCACCCGAGGGTGATGCGGCTGCCGGTGCAGGATCTGATGGAGCACATCAAGACAGCGGTCAACGCCGCCTTCGACGACCTGCAAAGTAGGCACGCGCCCGATGAGCCGACCGTCGACCTCGACAGCCTGGCCGGCGGGCTTCGGGACGTGCAGGATCGGTCGCTCCGCCAGATGGCCCAGATGAATACGGCGCTCCAGGACGTCGTTGCCCTTCTCCGGGAGCCTCGCCGGTGAGGCCGCTGGACGTCGAGCCTGAACAGCTGCGGTCGGCAGCGGCCGGGGTGCGGCAGGCCGGCGAGCGACTTGAGCTGCAGTGGCAGCGGCTGCGAGCCACGGCCGACGGTATGGGGGACGTCTTCGGCGGCGACGAGGTCGGTGGCCTGATTGGGGCGTCCTACCGCTCGGCCCAGCAGATCGCGGAGCGGTCCGTCACCTCGGTGGTTGGGGCCTTCACCGGCTTCGGTGACGGCCTTGCCAGCATGGGTGATGCGTACGACGCGGTCGAGGAGCGAAACGCCGCCCTGTTCCACAGGTTGGGTTGACAAAACGTGGGCATCCAGATCCCTGGTGAACTCGCCGGGCTCCTTAACGAACTCGGTTACATGTGGCCGGAGAGCGACGAGGAGCGGCTCTTCGAACTTGCCCAGGCATGGATCGCCTTCGGCGCCGAGGCGGACGCCGTCGCCGTCGACGCAACTGGCGCCGTCGCAGGTTTGCTTGCGGCCAACGAGGGCGCGGCGCTGGAAGCCTTCCACGGCCAGTGGACCGATGGCGACTCCGCCCCGACGGTTCTGCAGGAACTCGGCTTCGGAGCGCGGGCAGTGGGCGCAGCCCTGCTGGTGTGTGCCATGGTGGTGCTGGCCCTGAAGATCAACGTGATCGTGCAGCTGACCCTGCTCGCCATCTCGATCGCGCAGGCCATCGCGACCGCGGCTCCGACGTTGGGCGCGTCCTTGCTGGAGATCCCCGTCTTCAAGAAGCTGGTCGACATCGCCATCGATTTCCTGATCGGGCAGGCGCTGGAGGCCGTCCTTGGGTAGGCGGGGTCGGAAGGCGGGGAGCGACGCGGCCTCCGGGATCGTCGCCAAGGCGGCATCGGCGTCGATGCGTGAGGCCAAGGAGGTCGGGCCGAAGGCCGCTGGCGACAGCGCAGACGCGGCACGAAAGGCTGTGCCCGGGCCGGCTGGCAAGGTCGAGCTCAAGCCACCCCACCCGAGGCACAATCTCGACAGCATCCGACCGAAGAACCCCTCGAAGGAGCTCAACACGGTCGTCCTGCCGGGCACAGATGTCGCGAAGGATCTCGACGACATCCGGGCCGGCCGTGCAACGTGGGATCCAGACCGCCAGCGGTACGAGGTGAACGGCCGCACGTACGCCGTTGAACCGACTGGCACCGTCTTCCCCGAGGCGGGGCCTGGGCTGGAACAGCTGAGCCGCGCCGAATACGGGGCGCTCAAGGAGTACATTGCCGCAGACGGCGACATCGAGAAGGCTCGCGCCGCAATGGCGCGCAATCCGTTCCTGACGGAGGAGGCGCAGGCACGCGCCCTCGACCTTTTTCGGCACCACAAGAGCTATCGGGGGTAGGGGTTGCGGTACGAGATCCACTTCGAGAACGAGCTGCCCGCAGAGGCTCTTCGCCGCTTCCTGTATCAGGAGTACGGCATCACTCCGGAAGCCCTCTACGTCGGGCGGATCGAGGACCGGGCGGTGGATGACCCGCGACCGGTCGCCATGCTCATCCCACCAGACGAGGACGAGGGTTTCGGCTGGATCCTCACCGGTGACACCGAACTCGCGGACGCCACGGCCCAGAACGAGCGAGATCTCGCCGTCACACTGGCCCGCACCTTCGGCGTGCGAGCCCTGGTCGACGACGGCAGCATCCATCCCGACCGGTGGCTGCTGGTCAGCACGGACGGAAGCAGTGGACGCGTCACCATCGACGAGGACGCCGCGGCGGACGGCGACCTCCGCGTCGTGCATGCACTGGAGCCCATCAGCGGCGAGCCCCACCTCGCCGTGGTGCCGCCACCGGACTGGGCCCGTGACTGGTGACGATCGGGCCCCCGTAGATCGGCGCGCGACGACCGCACCGGTGACACGCCAGCCCTGACCCGCCTGCCGGACGCGGCGCATCGCTGCAGTGTCGCGTCTGGGCCATGGCCCAACTGCGCCAGCCCCCACGCGTTGCCGCGACCCGAAGATCACTCGGAAGATCCTGGGCACTCACCACACTCCATCCGCCCAGGAAGGGACCTCCTTGCGTCCTCTACCGAAACGCAGATCGGGGCTGATCGCGCTCGGCGTGGTCACCGCCCTGACCCTGTCCGGCGCGCCCGCCACCGGTGCCGCGCCAGCCGGCCCGGCCAACCCGGTGCCGCCCGGGTCCGCCGCCGTCCCGCCGCCATCACACGGCGGCACGCGCAGCGTCACTCTGATCACGGGGGACAGGGTGACGGTGGCGGACGGGAGCGCCGTCCACTCCGTCACCAGCCCGAACGGATCCAGCGCCGCCTTCCACCGCGTGGTCGTCGACGGCTCGACCTACGTCTACCCCGAGGCCGCGCTGTCGTACGTCGGCGCCGGCATCCTGGACCGGCGCCTGTTCAACGTGACCCGGCTCCTCGCCGACGGGTACGACGACACGCGCAGCGAGCGCCTGCCGCTGATCGTCCAGTACACCGACGCCGCCGCCCGCTCCCGCAGCACCTCGACGGTGGCCGGCTCGACGGTCGTACGCCCGCTGGAAAGCGTGCGGGGTGCGGCCGTGACCCGGGATCGTGACCAGGCCCCGGCCTTCTGGTCGGCGCTGACCGCGACATCAGCGGCCCGGCGCTCCGGCGCCCCAGCCTTCGCCGGCGGGATCGCGAAGATTTGGCTCGACGGGAAGGTGACCGCCAGCCTGGCGGACTCGACGGCGCAGATCGGCGCGCCGGAGGTCTGGGCGCAGGGGAACACCGCCACCGGGGTGAGGGTCGCGGTGCTGGACAGCGGCGTGGACCCCGGACACCCGGACCTCGCCGGGCAGATCGACGCCACCGCCAGCTTCGTGCCGTGGGAGGAGTACGTCGACGACTACAACGGCCACGGTACGCACGTCGCCTCGACGATCGCCGGCACCGGCGCCGCCTCCGACGGCAGGGAGCGGGGCGTGGCCCCCGGCGCCCGGCTGCACATCGCCAAGGTGCTCGACTCGGAGGGCCGGGGACAGGAGTCCTTCATCCTCGCAGGCATGGAGTGGGCCGCCCGCCAGGAGAAGGCGACGATCATCAACATGAGCCTGGGTGGTGGCGGCACGGATGGCACCGACCCGATGAGCGTGGCGGTCGACACGCTCAGCGCGGAGACCGGCGCGTTGTTCGTCGTCGCCGCCGGCAACGGCGGCCCGCGTTCCGTCGGTACGCCCGGTACGGCGGACGCCGCCCTGACCGTCGGCGCGGTCGACGGCACCGACACGCTCGCCGAGTTCTCCAGCCAGGGCCCGCGCACCGACGGCGGACTGAAGCCGGAGATCAGCGCGCCGGGTGTCGACATCCTGGCCGCCCGGTCGCAGCTCGTCCGGGGCGGCTCGGGACCGTACCGCCTGATGAGCGGCACCTCGATGGCGACCCCGCACGTGGCGGGCGCCGCCGCTCTGCTTGCCGCCGCGCATCCCGACTGGACCGGTCCGCGGCTCAAGGAAGCGCTGGTGAGCAGCGCCAAGGCCACTCCCGCCTACACGCCCTACCAGGCGGGCGGGGGACGGCTCGACGCCGCCGCGGCGGTGCGCGCCACGGTTTTCGCGACCGTCAGCGCGTACTCCGGTTTCCAGTTCTGGCCGCACACGCCGGGCACGGTCGACACCAAGAAGGTGACGTACACCAACGTCGGGGACGCCCCGGTGGACCTGGCGTTGACGGTCGACGTGGCCGGCGCTCCGGCCGGGCTCTTCAGCCTCTCCGCCGACCGGGTGACCGTACCCGCGAACGGCACCGCCACCGTGGTGCTCACCGCCGAGATGGACCGGCTCGCGGCCGAGCAGGAGGTCAGCGGCATGATCATCGCCACCGACGGCGCGGGCGCGGTCCGGGCCCGGACGCTGATCGGCGCCGGCAAGGAAGGCCAGCGGCAGAACCTGACGGTCGTCGCCAAGGACCGCTCCGGGAAACCCGCCTCCGGCAAGGTGATCGTCACCGCACGGAAGCTCTTCACCGCCGTCGACCTCGACGAGGCCGGCACCGCCACCCTCCGGCTGCCCGCCGGCAGCTACAGCGGCTGGCTCACCACCGACGTGCAGGGCGCCAACGGTCCACGCTCACTCGGCATGGCGCTGCTCAGCTTCAATGACGCCAACCTCGACCGGGACCGGACCGTCACCCTGGACGGCCGGCAGGCCCGGCAGATCAAGGCGTACGTGCCGCAGCCGGGCAACCCCTTCGGGATGCGCCTGGACGTCCACCGGTCCTTCGGCGACAGCCTGGTGGAGAGCTCGACGCTCCCGAACGCGTCGTACGACAGCATGTGGGCGCTGCCGACCGGCACCACGGTGACCGACGGCGAGTTCGAGTTCGGCGCCCGCTTCCGGCTGGAACAGCCGGCGCTGACCGTACGCACGGAGTCGCAGGCGTTCGACGATCTGCTGGTCAAGCGCGGGGCCACGCCGCTGCCCAGGGGCACCCGGAAGCTCACGGCGGTCTTCGCCGGCAACGGCTCGTCCGAGGCGTTGGCCGACCTCGACGTGCGCGGCAAGGCGGTGGTCGTCCGCCGTACCGACGACGTCGACATCCGTCAGCAGGCCGAGGCCGCCGCGGCGGCCGGAGCGCTCCTGCTCCTGGTGGCGGGCGACGGGATCGGTCGGCCGCAGCCGTGGGACGAGGCACCGTGGACCCCGGAGAGCCCGGCCCCGCTGACGGTGGCGACCCTCAACGCCGACCAGGGCGCGACGCTGATCGAGGCACTCGACCGGGGTCGGGTCGACCTGACCGTCGACTCGAATCCCACCACCGAGTACCTCTACGACGTGGTGCGGCACTGGGGCGGCGCGGTCCCCACCGACCCGACCTGGCGCGTGGAGCAGCGCGACCTGGCCCGGGTGGACGTCTCGTTCCGCAACCACCGGCCCGGCAAGGCACGGGAGTTCCGCGCCGACGTGTGGCAGGGCTGGATCGTCGGCAACGAACTCACGGCACCGGCGCAGGGCGAGCGGACCGACTGGGTCACCCCCGGCGTCGACTGGTACGAGAGCGCCGGCATCACCGGCGAGACGGGGCAGGCCTCGATCACCGTCCTTCGCTACCCGGCGAAGAAGACCAGCCGGGTGAGCTGGTTCGGTCCGATCCACCGACCCCGGATGGGACCCCTCGCCGGCCTGCCGGTGCGGTATCTCGACGGGGTCTACATCCCGGTGCCCGGCTGGGGCGACTCCGGCTCCGGACACGTCGGCGACGCCTACGGCAACTGGGACGTCCAGAACCGGGCGACGCTCTACCAGGGCGAGCGTGAGCTGCGGTGGGGCAACGCCGAGTTCCTGCCGGTCACCGGGCTCGCCGCCGAGCGGCTGCCGTACCGGCTCGTCGTCGACAACGACCGTGCCGACTGGGCGAACCCGTACTCGCGGCGGACGCTGACCGAGTGGACCTTCACGTCGGCGGCCACCGGCGCCGAGTCCGTCGAGATCCTGCCGCTGATCCAGCTCGACTACGGAGTGGAGACCGACACGGCGGGCCGGGCGGCCCGCAACGGCAGGCTGACGGTCACCGCCTCGCACCTGCGCGGTGTGCCGGCCGAGATCCGCGCGGTCACCGTCGAGGTGTCGTACGACGACGGGGCGACCTGGCGGCGCACGGAGCTGACGCGGGACGGCGACGGGTGGCGGACGAGCCTGAAGGCGCCGACGTCCGCCGCCTTCGTCACACTGCGCACCACCGCGCGGGACAGCGCCGGCAACGCCGTCTCGCAGACGATCACGCGGGCCTTCGGCCTGCGCTGAGCCGGACGGGACACGACCGGGGCGGGGCCGCGTCCAGCGGCCCCGCCTCCGGCGCACCCGCCGACCGCACGGGGAACGGCCAGGTGACGCATCTCCGGACAGCACCGCCGGAACCGGCAGCCGGTAGCGGCCGGGGCGTAGGAGACAGGCGCCCGGGGTACGGGAATCGGATGCCAGACGTAGGGGACCTGATCGGAGAGCGCTACCGCCTGGCCGATCGGATCGCGGCCGGCGGCATGGGCGAGGTGTGGCGAGCCGTCGACGAGACGTTGAACCGGACCGTGGCCGTCAAGATGCTGCGCACGCGGTTCATCGAGGAGGCCAGCGCCGGTGAGCGTTTCCGGCGCGAGGCGCGGGCCATGGCCGCGTTGCGGCATCCGGGTGTCGCGGAGGTCTACGACTACGGCGAAGCGCCCCTGCCCGGGGCGTCCGGGCTCGCCTACATCGTGATGGCGTACGTGCAGGGCCAGCCGTTGTCGGAGCGCATCGCCGAGCGGGGTCGGCTGGGTACCGCCGAGACGCTGTCGATCGTGGTGCAGACCGCCCGCGCCCTGCAGGCCGCGCACGACGTCGGCGTGGTCCACCGTGACGTTAAGCCGGGCAACCTGATCGTCGAGCCGGATGGACACGTCGTTCTCGTCGACTTCGGTATCGCGCTCTCCCCGGAGGCGACGAGCTTGACCGCGGCGAACCAGGTCGTGGGCACCGTCCTGTACATGGCGCCCGAGCAACTGTCCGAGAAGGCGACCCCGGCCGCCGACATCTATGCCCTGGGGGCGGTGGCCTATCACTGCCTCGCCGGCCATCCGCCGTTTCCTGGCGAGAACCCGGTCGCCGTGGCCCTGCGCCGCCTCGACGAGGAGCCGTCCCCGCTGCCCGACGACGTCCCGACGGCCGTACGCGACCTGGTCGCCACCGCGATGGCCAAGGAGCCCGATCGTCGGTACCCGACCGCCGCCGCCATGGCCGCCACCGGGGAGGCGGTCGCCGGCTCGTCGGAATCGCCGACGGTCCCGGCGCTCGCGGCGGTGGCTCCGGCGGTGCCCGCCCGTGCCGAGGTCCGGTCAGCGGAGTCGCCTCGCCGGCCCGGCCGAGGGATCGGCGCGTGGCGTGGAATCACCGGCGTCGTGCTCGCCCTTCTGGCCACCGCGGCGGCTGCCGTGGTGTTCGCTGATCGAACCGGGTGGTCGCCCGGTCCATCCGGCGGGCCGTCGTCCTCCGCTGTCCCTTCCCCGCAGGACCCGGGCCGGGGCGACCCGGCGAACGCTCCCAGCGGCGCGCGGAGCGCGCGGCCTGATCCGGCCGTCACCACCCCCGCCGCCCGCTCCTCCGAAACCGCCTCGGGACCGACGAGCGCCGGATCCGGTGCGACGCCGTCAGCCACGGTCCGCCCCTCTGCCGAACCGACCGCACCGACGACGGCACCGGCGACCGAACCGGCGACCGAACCGACGCCGGAGCCGACCGGTGACGCGGACAGCCGATCACCGTCGTCGTCACCGACGGCAGCGGCTACTCCCTGACCGGGCTGCGCAACGATCGCGATCGTCCCGGGTGCGGCGAGGGCAGCCGGCCGGCACGCGGTTCGCTCAGTCCTCGTCTGCGGCGTCCGCGTGGAGCCCTTCGGCCGGGGGATGGTCGCCATCCCGGTCCGGCTGCAGTTGCTCATGCGGGTCGACACCCCGGTTGGGCTCCTCCGCCGCGTCCTCGTTCTCCTTCCTTTCCTGGGTGGCCGCGGCCGCTTCTCCGATGGCCTCCGCGGTCTTTTCCACGGCCTGTACGAGCGGCCTGTCGTCCGTCTCCTGCAAACCGAGGAAGCTGCCGATCCCGACAAAGCCTGCCCCCACGAGACCGGCCCCGCGCTGCGCCCCAGCCAACAGCCGCTCCCGCAGCGACGCGTCGGCGGTCGCCGCGCTCTCCTCGGCCCGGTCCAGCGTCCCGGCCGTCTCCGCCCGCGTGTCCGGATCTCCGGCGTCCGGCCGATCGCCCTTCTCAAGCGTCCCTTCCGCCCGGTCGCGGTCCTCGCCCTGTTCGGCGGCGCCCTCGGAGCGGCGATCGTCGTCGTCCGGCCTCTCGGCGCCGTGCAGCGGATCGTCCCAGCGTGGGCCCATTCGTCAGACCTTCCCGGCGTATCGCCCGGCGAGGAGGACCCGCATCGGCCATCGACAGGCGGCGAAATGGGTGTCGACGGCCTCGGCGAGCCGGTCCGGCCAGGACGGCGTGTCGTATCCCACCCCCACGGCCGTCTCGACCACCGACGGCGTGCGGAACCCGAAGGCCACGACCCGGCAGGCGACCCGGTCCTGCTGGTCGGTGTCGAACAACGTCGAGACGGCGGCGAACTGCTCGGTCACGGTACAGCCGGGAATCTTCACACCGTATCGCCGTGCCCACTCGATGCTCCGCGCGGAACGTCCGGCTCCGGCCGCCGCTCCGGCCGCCTCGGCCCGTAGCTCGTCGCGCAGCACAGCCCAGCGGTACCGGTACGCGAGGAAGTCGGTCTCCTGCTCCGCGCAGTGCCCGCCGCCGAACGCCGTCCAGTGCAGCGAGTCGACGACGTGCTTCGCGAGCTCGTCGGGGTCGCACCGGTTCGACAGCTGCGCGGACCGCGAGGCGACCGCACCGTCGACCGCGTGCGACAGGGCGCACTCGCGCAGCCGTACCGGCATCATGTGCAGGACCTGGATCAGGTCCGCGCGGAGGGCCGGGGTGGGCCAGCCGGTGAGGTGCCCGAGGACCGCCAGTTCGCCCCAGAGCCCCAACCAGGGCAGGTCCGCCAGCAGCAGTTGCGCCCGGCGCATGTCCCGCAGCGTGCAGGGCTGGGCCAGGCAGGCAGCGCCGCAGCCCGCGCTGCGACGGCCGATGATCGTCGACGGGTCCGCGGTGACGGCCGGCGTGGCCGTCTCACGATCGGTGCCGTCCGGCACGCGTACGAGTACCGGGTGGTCCATGCCGTCGGTGAAGACCGCACCGACGCCGGGCGGAAGCGTCACCACGAACTCCGACTGACGGTCGGTGAGGTTGACCGTCGCGCCGACGACGTCCCGGTCATCCTTCGCGGGCAACCGGTGGATGACCTTCACCGCGGTGTTCTTGACGACGTCCGGGGCGAGCTTCTCCGGGATCTGCTCGGCGATCACCAGGCCCTCCCCGTACGCGCGGATCTCCGCCAGCAGCCCGGCGAACAATTCCACCGCGTGCGCGGCCGGGCCGGGGCGGTCGGTACGCCGCAGCAGCCGGTGCGCCTCCTCGAACACGCTCAGGTGCCGCAGCGTCACCTCGCCGGGGGAGTCCGCCCGGCGTACCCGCACCCGCAGGTGCTCGGTCAGCTGGATGAGCAGGGCCCCCATGAGGAACGCCTTGTCCCGGTCGTCACCGACGTCCTCGATCTCGAAGACCACGTTCGAGTCCAGCAGGCGCCCGACGTCGATGGGGTGGCCGCCCTCGAAGAATCTGCCCGTCGTACCCAACCGCAGGCTGGCCAGCCTGACCCGGATGAATCCGCGCACGTTGTCGGCGACCTCACGGCCGTACCCGATCTGGTCCACCACCTGCTCCGCCACCTGTTGCAGGTCGCCCAGCGTCGGGTAGCGCGGCCGGTGTCCGGGCCGCCGCGGCTCACCCAGGGTCAGATCCCACCCGAGCTGCTCGTACGAACGGGCCAGGGCGGTGCCGAGCACCTGGGGGAAGGGCTCGTCCGCGTCGAAGGCGGCGAGGAACAGGGCGCGAACGAGATCCGCGTGGGTCTGCAGCGGGAATCCGGGGACCGGCCGCAGCGGGTTGAACCCCGCGGGCGGCGCCCCACCCTCGCCGGGGCGAACCGCGACGACGCTCGCCCCCGGCAGCCGGTTGGCCATCCGCCGGTACTCCGCCTTGGCCGGTTCGATCACCAGCCAGGGAAGCCCCACCGCGGTGGCCTGTTCAAGCAGGTACCGCACGGTCTGCGACTTGCCCGCCCCGGTCGCGCCGCAGACGAAGGTGTGCCGGTTGAGACTGCTCGTCGGCACCCGCAACTCGTTGCCGACGTTGCCGTGCCGGTCGAGCACGACACCGATCGCCACCGACTCAGCGCGGACGTCATCCCCCGCGCGTGCGGTCGCGGGTCGGGTTACCTCGACGGCGGTGGTCTCCGGGGTGACGTCGAACTCCGACCGGACGGTCAGGCGCACTCCGGGCGTCTCCTCCGTCGGTGGGACCGCCAACGCGGCGAGCAGCGACGAGCTGCCGAGGAACGAGCCACCCGGCACCACGGGCGGCGGCCCCGGGGACCGTGCCGATCCGCCGATGGCCGGTTCGGCCCGCCCGAGCAGGCCGGCCAGGTCGCCGGAGGCTCGGGTGGGCGCCAGGGCGTACGGCACACCGTGCAGGTCGACCGATGCGCAGAGCAGGCCCGCCACGGCCGCGGCGGCCCCCGGCGTCGTACCGGCGGCCAACAGCTCGATCCGCCACCACCCGAGCGTCTCGGCGGCGGCCAGTTCCCGGTGCCGGCGCTCGAGCCGCAGGGCGCGCACCGCCTGGGTGGGCGACGAGCCGCGGGCCTTGGCGTCGCGTTCCTGAGCGGCGAGCCGCCGGGCCTCCTCCGCGACCTCGCCAGCGGGGACCGGGTCGGCGAGCAGCAGCCAGGCGAAGGCGCCCTGCCAGACGCCGAGCAGGCACTCGTCGAGCCGGGGGCGCAGGTCGGTGGTTCGATCCCGGCCGTCGTGCTCCTCGACCAGGCCGTCGGTCATCCCGGCGATCCGCGTCCAGCAGGGGAGCGCGTCGAGCATCGCGGTCAAGCCTCCGGCCGGGTAGGCCAGGCCGACCGAGCCGGCGAAGAGGCCGGACCGGTGCCGACCGGTGGCACCGGCGCCCGCGGCGGTACCCGCGGCCTCGGCACCGCCGCCGGTGAACACGTGCACGCCGCTCCGCTCGTCCGGCCGACACCAGCCGACGACGACGCGGCCGCCGCCACCGGCCGCGGCAGCCGCGTGGTACGCCGCGACGAGGGCGGCCAGCCGCTGCCGTCGCCCCGGATCACCGCGTGCCTGGTCCACCATCGGGGGCGTCCGGGGCAGCTCCACGATCCGGTACGCCGTCACGTGGTCCAGCCAGCCGCGTACGTCCGGGCGCGGATGGGCCGGAAGCGTCACCGCCAGCCCTCCGGGTAGTGCTCCTCGGCCCACTCGGACTCGCCGTCGTCATAGTCGTAGTCGTGGTCGGGGCGCGGCTGTCCGGGCAGGTTCCGTGACGGCGTGCCCGGCTCGTCGAACAGGTGGGCCGCCGCCTCTGCCCGGTCCGGGAGCGGCAGGTCCGGCAGGGGACCGGTGGTGACCCGGGGGAGGGAGACGATGTCCGGGTTGCACTCCACACTGCGTACCGACAGGCTCCCGGTGCCCTGGGTGACCTCGATCAACGCATAGTCGGGCAGATCCTGGAGGGTGCGTGGTTCGACCACGTACTCGTACACGCGTTGCTCGCTGTGGGAGTCGTTCCAGTTCAGGCTGTCGGCCACCGTCCTGGTGTGGGTCCAGCTCCGGCCGACGCTGGTGCGCTTCTGCCACAGGGCACCGCTGGTCTGGTCCGAGAATCCGAGGCTGTTGCCCTGCGAATGCGTCTGGCTGCCGCCGAGCGTACGAGTGAGCTGGCTGAGAACGACGGTGTGCTGCCGGCCGATGAAGTCGGCCGCTCGCGCGGCCTCCTCGTGGTTGCTCAGGCGCATGAACGCGACCACGTCCGCGCCGACGGCGCGGACCGCCGAGTCCCGCAGGTGCCGGAACATCAACACCAGTCGCACCCCGCGCCGTACGCACAGGTCGGTCAGCCGCTCGATGTGCCGGTGGCTCAGGTCGTCCGCGCCGGCGATGACCAACGGGCCGGCGAACGGCTCGGGCGAGGTGAGCCGCTGGATCAAGCCCTGGAACACCAGGTCCTTGAGCAACTCCTCCCGGACGTTGTGCGCGGCGTTCTCGTAGACGAGGCAGGTCAACCCGGGTTGCCCCAGATCGTGCCGGGGGTGTCCCGGGTCGGGCGCGGCGAGCAGCTCGCGCAGCGGGTACAGGTGGGACTCGATCCGCCGCAGGTTCGGGTGGACCTGGCGCCGGAACTCGTCGGAGAAGAGCGAGTCGGTGATGTGCTCCCGCTCGGCCCCGCTCAGCTCCGGAAAGTCGCCTGGCTCGTCAAGCAGGACGCTGATCGCCGCGGCGATCCGGTGGATCGTGACGTCCTCGCCGAGCGCCCGGCAGACGGTCGACAGGATGCGGTCGTCCTGGGCGCGGTCGGCCCGCCGGCCGGCGGGGGCGTCGCCGTGCATCGCCTCGACCAGGCTGTCGACCAGGCCCCGTCCGTCGATCCCGGACAGCAGCGTGGTCTCGCCCATCCGGTCGGGCAGGCGAACGGCGGTGACGTCGACGGAGACCGCCCTGGCCAGCCAGACCAGTTCGTGGCAGACGGCCTCGCCGGAGAAGTCGACGAGGGTCATCGCACCCCTGGTCCGCAGCATCGAGGCCCCCATCACGGTCAGCAGCGCCTCCCAGCCCCAGACGCTGCCGCCGACGATGTCGACCCGGCGGGTGGACGGCGGTAGGAGCGCGGCCCCCCATTCGAGATACCCGCTGACCCGCTCCCGCTCCGCGGCGTCGAACTGCTCGCGGCGCTCCTCCCACCACGCACACAACGCCTCGTAGCGGCGCAACTGCCTCTCGCGCTCCCGCGCCGGCCCCTCCTCCATCGCGCGACTGTTGGACCAGCTCAGCCAGGCGCCTCCCACCATCACCAGGAGCCCGATGCCGAGAATGACGATCAGGTTGGTGGGCCCCTTGCCAACCAGTCCGAGGCAGAGGAGGACCACCGTCACGCCGAAGCCGATGCCCACCCAGCGCCGCATGCGGCGCCACTTGTCCACCTTCGCCGTCGCGGCGTCGAAGAACACCTCGTCCCGAACCGGTTCGAGGGTCGGGTACGGCAGGGGAAAGTCGTAGCAGTAGAGGTTGCGGTCGCGGAAGATCCACCCGAGGCGTTCCCCCTCGACATGGAGAAAGTCCAGATATCTGGATCCGTCCGTGGAATCGCTCATCACACCGCCCGGCGCGGGGAAACATCGATCAAGAGGAGTATCCCAAACGGGTGATCCGATATCCATAGTCCTGGGACCCGGCCGTCACTCGGGTGACCGCTAGGCTGGCCCTTCCTGGCCTCGCCACCTGGAGAAACCCCATGTCCGACAGCGTCTTCGCGCAGTTCACCGCCGACGACGACCAGCTCGCCGTCGCGTTGCTCGTGCAGCCGGCGATCAACGCCGCCCTGGTGCACAACCGGGTGCCGCTGGTCCGCCACCTCACGCTGGTCAACCGGGGTACGGAACCGCTGGCGGGCGTGACGCTGACGCTCGAACTGCGCGGGCCGGACGGCGCGCTCACCGAGCCGTGGACGCGTACGCTCACCGCGCCGCTGCGGCCCGGCACGAGCACCGGCTGGGACGACTTCCGGGACGTCACGCCCGACGGTGGCCTGCTGTACCGCACCGACGAGGCATTCCCGGTCGACTACCGCCTGACGGTCGAGGCGGGTGGCAAGCCGCTGACGCTGGTCGCCCCGTCGAGAGTGTTGGCGCACAACGAGTGGTTCAACAGCCCGGCCCTCTACGACAGCCTGGCCGCCTTCGTGCAGCCGAACACCCGGGCGGTGGAGGCGGTGCTGCGGTCGGCGGCGCCGATCCTGCTCGCGCGGACCGGTTCCGGCTCGCTACAGGGCTACCAGGAGGGCTCGGAGCGGGCGGCGCTGATCGCCGGCGCCGTGTACGAGGCGCTGCGCCAGCTCCAGATCACGTACCAGACCCTGCCGGCGTCGTTCGAGAACAGCGGCCAGAAGGTACGGACGACGGCCGCCGTGCTGGACGGGCGGCTCGGCAACTGCCTCGACCTGTCCGTCACGTACGCGGCGTGCCTGGAGGCGGCGGGCCTGCACCCACTCGTGTTCATCAGCGAGGGGCACGCCTTCGGCGGCTTCCTGCTCGAGGAGGAGCGGCTCGGCTCCGCCGCCGTCACCGAGACCAACCTGCTGATCTCGATGGTCGACTCGGGCCGGGCAGTGCCGGTCGAGCTGACCCGGATCGGGCCGGGGGCGCAGACCGCGACCTTCACCGAGGCGGTACGGGTCGGTCTCGGCCACTTCCGCGGCGAGGGCCACCGCCTGCAGGGCGTCGTGGACGTCCACCTGGCCCACCGCTCCGGGATCCGGCCGCTGCCGTCGGCCGACGAGCTGGTCGCGCCCGTCGAGGCCCAGACGACCACCGACACCGACGCTGAGGCCGCGTCCCTCGGCCTTCCCCCCGGTGTCGCCGCGGCCAGGCTGCGCCAGCTCGCCGACGAGGGCGACGAGGTGCCGCACCAGTCCGACGGCTCACCGGCGCGCATCCAGCAGTGGAAGAAGTCCCTGCTCGACCTGAGTCTGCGCAACCCCCTGCTCAACCTGCCCAAGCGGGGTCGCGGCCTGGACCTGCACGTGCCGGCCGGTGCGCTGGCCCTGCTCGACGACCTCATCCACGACGGCCGTCAGGTGCAGGTCATTCCGCAGGACGACATCAGCCACGTCCACGAGCTGGCCGGTGCGCGCCGGGCGCAGGACCTCGACGCCGAGATCCTGACCCGGGAGCTGCGGACCGACCGCCGGGTCTACGGCGCCGTCACCGAGGCCCGCTACAAGACCGTCATGCGGGCGCTGCAGCGCGAGGCGCGCACGATGGAGCAGGAGACCGGCAGCAACTACCTCTACCTGACCATCGGCACGCTGGTGCACACCAGGACCACCGGGGGAGAGGCGTACGCGCCGCTGTTCCTGCTGCCGGTGCGGATCGAGGGTGGCACCGGCCGCCGCCCGTACGCGATGGTCATCGACGGCACCGAGGTCGCCAGCCCCAACCACTGCCTGATCGAGTGGCTGCGGGTGAAGCACGCCGTACGGATCCCCGAGCTGGAGCGACCGGTCCTCGACGAGGCCGGGATCGACGTCGCGAAGACCCTCGCCGCCATCAACACCGGGCTGGTCGACAACCGGCTGAACTACCGCATCGACGAGACCGCCAGCCTGCGGCTGCTGCAGTTCTCCACCTTCCAGATGTGGCGGGACCTCGGCGACCACTGGCCCCGCTTCCTGGAGAACCCCGTCGTCCGGCACCTGGTCGAGTCCTCCGGCGCCACCTTCGACGACCCGGCCCGCCCGGACCACGAGTCCGAGGTCGTCGTCGAGGAGGCGGAGCTGCACCTGCCGATCCCCGCCGACGGCTCCCAGATGCAGGCGATCGTGATGGCCGAGCGCGGCCAGTCCTTCGTCCTGGAGGGCCCGCCCGGCACCGGCAAGTCGCAGACCATCACCAACATGATCGCCCGGGCGGTCACCGCCGGCCGGTCGGTGCTGTTCGTCGCCGAGAAACAGGCCGCACTGGAGGTCGTGAAGCGCCGCCTCAAGCAGATCGGCCTCGGACCGTTCGCCCTCGACCTGCACGGCCGCAAGCAGTCCCTCAACGCGATCCGCCAGCAGCTCCGCGACGCCCTCGACCAGTACGACCCGGGCGGCGACGGCGACTGGACGGCCGTCGAGACGGCCTACCGCACGCGGCTGGCGCCGCTGGTGGAGTACCCGGCGCAGGTCCACACCGCCAACGGAGTCGGAATGTCGCTCTGGTCGGCCTACGAGCAGGTCCTCGCGTACGCCGACGGCCCGGTCGCCCCGATCCCGGTGAGCTACCTGCACGCAGCCGCCGAGGTGCGCACGCGGGTGGAGACGACGTTGCGGGAGTTCCCGGCCGCCGCACGCTCGGCGCGGATCCGGCCCGAGCACCCCTGGGCGCTCAGCGGATGCCGCACCCTCGACGGGCTGCACGCGGCGGCCGTCACCGAGATCGCCGCCGACCTCGAACACCTCCGCGCCGACCTCGCCGCCCACCCCCACCTGGTCGACCTGCTGCGCACGCTTCCCGCCCCGGAGACGGTCACCGAGCTGCAGGCCGGTGCCTGGCTCGCCGTACGCGGACGGCTCCCGGACCGGGAGACGACCCTGCGTGCCGGCGACCGGCGGTGGGACGAGGCGGTGGCCCGGCTCCAGGCCGACCTGGCCGCCTTCCACCAGGGGTTCGCCGGTGAGCTCGCCACCTTCCGGCCGGACGTCTTCGCCCGCCCCGAGCTGGCCGCCTGGCACGCCGAGGCGCAGGAGGCGGCCAGGAAGCTGTTCGGCAAGCGCAAGCGGCGGCAGGCCGTCGTCGACAAACTGGCCGTGCATCTGATCACCGGCACGCAGGTCGACGTCGAGCGGGTCGAGGTGACCACCGGACGTCTGGTCGCCGCCCAGGCGCAGGCCGCCACGCTCCACCAGCACGCGGTCGCGTTGGGCGGACTGCGGATGCCGGCGTGGCGGCCCACCGACCCCGACGCCCGTGAACGGTTGGCCGAGGCGGTCGAGGCGACCCGGACCGGCCGGACGCTGCTCGCCCGCCACCCGCAGGCCTGGGACCTGCTCCACGGTGGAGCCACCGAGGTCGACGCCGCCCTCCTGGACCGGGTCGCCTCGCGGTGGCGCGCCTGGCGCGGGGTGCTGCGCTCGGCTGCGCCCGAACTCGCCCTGTGGTCCGGTGGCACCGACTGGGTCGACGCCTGGCAGCGGGACGGCGCGACGTGGCTGCACGACCTCCGTACCGAGGAGCTGTTCCCGTTGCGGCGCTGGGCGACCGTCCTCACCCACGCCGACGTGCTCGCCTCCGCCGGTCTCGTCGACTACCGGGACCGGCTGCTCCGCGCCGAGGTGACCGCCCAGCTCGCCGAGGAGGTCTACCGCCGGGGAGTCGCGGCGGCGTCCCTCGGCGAGCGGGTCCGGGCCGGCGGCCTGCAGTACTTCGACCCGGAACTGCACGACGACGAGATCGCCCAGTTCGAGACGGCCGCCGGTGAGCTGCGGTCCGCCCTGCCCGAGCGCCTGCCCTCGGTGCTGGTCCGCCGCCGCCCGTTCAGCCCGACCGACCGGCGGGGCCGCTTCGCCGACTTCGCCGCGGAACTGCGCCGCAAGCGGGGCGGCCAATCCTTCCGGGAGCTGTTCGAGCAGTACCCGGACGCCGTCCTGGCGTTGACGCCGTGCGTCCTGGTCAGTCCCGCCTCGGCGGCGAACTTCCTGGCTCCCGGGAGCCAACGGTTCGACCTGGTCATCTTCGACGAGGCGTCGCAGATCCGCGTCGCCGAGGCGATCGGCGCGATGGGCCGGGGTGGTGCCGTGGTGGTCGTCGGCGACTCCCGGCAGATGCCGCCGTCCACCTTCATGCAGGCCAGCCACACGGCGGACGACGTCGACGAGGTCGACGGCCCGGTGCTGGAGGACCTGGAGAGCATCCTGAGCGAATCCGTCGAGTCGGGGCTGCCGCAGCGGTGGCTGTCGTGGCACTACCGCAGCCACGACGAGTCGCTCATCGCCTTCTCCAACCGCTACTACTACGACAACAAGCTCTCCAGCCTGCCGTCGCCCGGCGCCGGCAGCTCCGCCGGCATCACCTGGCGACGGGTCGACGGCCAGTACGACCGGGGTGGCTCGCGCACCAACGAGGTGGAGGCGCAGGCGATCCTCGCGGACATCACCCGGCGCCTGCACGACCCGGCCACCGCCGGCCAGTCCATCGGCGTGGTCACGTTCAACATCCAGCAGCGCGACCTCATCCTCAATCTGCTGGAGGACAGCGCCGATCCGATCATCCGGGAACACCTCTCTGCTGCCGTCGGGGAGCCGATCTTCGTCAAGAACCTGGAGAACGTGCAGGGCGACGAGCGGGACGTCGTCCTGTTCTCGCTGGCGTTCTCCACCAGCCCGGAGACCGGCCAGCTCCCGCTGAACTTCGGCCCGCTCAGCCAGGCCGGTGGCGAGCGGCGGCTCAACGTGGCCATCACCCGGGCCCGCCGGCAGGTCGTGCTGTTCTCCTCCTTCGACCCGTCGGACATCGACCTGTCCCGTACCTCCGCCGTCGGCACCCAGCACCTGCGCGCGTACTGCGAGATGGCCGCCGCGGGCGCGGACCGCCTGGGTGACCTCGCCACCGACCGCACCGAACGACGCAACCGCATCCGCGACGAGGTCGCCGCGGCGCTGCGCGACCGCGGCCTCGAGGTCCGTACCTCGCACGGCCTGTCCGACTTCACCGTGGACATCGCGGTACGCCGGCCGGGCTCGCCGCGGTGGCAGGTGGCCGTGATGCTGGACGGTCCCGAGTGGAGTGCCCGGCCCACGGTGGCCGACCGCGACTCGGCGCCCGCGCTGCTCCGCACGATCATGGGCTGGCCGGAGGTCGTGCGGTTCTGGCTTCCGGCGTGGATCCACGACCGGTCGGCGCTGCTCGACCGGGTCGACGAGTCGATCGCCCGGGCCGAGGCACCGGAGATCGTCGAGCCGGACGCCGCACAGGCGGAGGCTGTCGCGCCCCCCGGCGAGGTCGAGCTACCGTCCCCCCGGGTTGCGGAGGACGTCGAGCAGCCGCGCTTCGCGGAGGTCGCCGAGCTGTCGCCGCCGCGAGTCGCGGAGGACCGCGAGCCCCCCGCCGACGCCCCGGCGGCACCCGTCACCGGCCTCGCCGTCCCGCCCGCGCCAGGTTCCGTCGCGATCGCGCCGTCGGCGGCTGCCGGCAGCATCATGGTCAGCCCGTTCGTCCCGTACGCCGCGACGCCGCTCGGCGACCAGAGTGACCTTGACCTGCTCGCCACCGATCAGCGGGTACGCGGCCTGGTCCGGGAGGCGCTGCGCGAGATCATCGCGGCGGAGGGGCCCATCGAGCAGCACCGACTCGCCCGCCTGGCCCTTGCCCGGTTCGGCTTCCTCCGGACCCGCGAGGACCGGCGCGCCGCCGTCCTCGCGCTCGTCGACGCCCGCCGGCTCTACGACCACCCCACCGTGGGCCGGTACGCCTGGCCGGAGGGGACGGACCCGCAGACGTACCGCGGGTACCGGGTCACGCAGGCGAGCAGCGACCGGACGTTCGAGGAGGTGCCACCCGAGGAGGTGGCCAACGCGTTCGTGCACGTGCTGCAGGGCGTGCCGCGGATGGACGAGGAGCGCCTTCTGCGCGCCGGGCTGGAGCGCCTCGGCTACCGGCGGCGCACCGGCAAGATCGACAAAATGCTCCGGTACGGGCTGCACGTCGCCCTCACCAGCGGCCGTCTCCGATACGACGAGCAGGGGGACATCACGCTCGGCTGACCGGGCTCAGGACTACCGCGGCCGGCGGCCCGCCCAACCTGCCCGGCGATGTGTCCGCTGGGTGACTGCGGACTACGCGCATCGTCCGGTAGAGAGGCATGAAGGCTGCGGTGGCCGGAGGTGAACCGTGGGCGGCTACGTGAACCGGGACGGCGGCGGCTGGACCGAGTTGCGAGTCCATGGCGTGTCCGGAACGCCGCCGGAGCGCATGCTGGCACACCCGCACGTCGCGCGGGTGGCGGGAGATGCCGAGGCGGGCTTCCACCGCAGGCGGTGGGAGGCGCGGCAGACCTCCGCCGACACGGCGCAGGAGCGACTCGAGGCGTACTCGTGGGGTGCGTTGACCGCGGGCAGTGGGCAGCGGGCGCTGTGGCTGCTGCTCACGCCGTTCCTGCTGGTGAACGTGGCCTTCTTTGCCCTGCCGTCCGCCGGCGCTCGAACCGGACGGCGGGGTCACCGGCGGACGGCGGAGGCGCTGCTGCGGCTGTTCGCGCTGTCGATAACGCTTACCCTGGTCCTGGCCGTCGTCCTCGTGTCCATGGACTTCTTCGGGTGGCAGTGTGTGCGTTCGGCGCGCGACTGCACCGACCGCGTCTCGTGGCTGGGCTTCCTGTCCTGGCCGTGGCTCGACCTGCCCGGGCGGCGCATCGCTGTGACGGCCGCGCTCCCACTGGCCGTGGTGGGTCTGCTCTGGTGGTTGGCGAACAAGACCTGGCGGGAACTGGAAGCGGCGACCGTACCGCCGGCCGCCGCCGAGGAGCAGGACCGCACGCCGCTGGAAGACCGTCGGATGTGGAACGGCGAGTCCCAGGTGCGGCGGCTGCGGGCGGCCCACGTCGCGGCCGGCTTCGCGCTGGTCGGCGTCCTCCTGCTCGCGCCCTTCGCCGATCGCAGCGCCACTGAGCCAGGGGCGGCCACTGCGGCCGTGGTTGTCCTGTTCGGGCTGGCGCTGGCCCTGCTCGGGCTGGCCGTCGTGCTGGTCTGCCTGCCCAACGACCGCCCCCGGCCGGACCGGGGCGGTGCACCCGGTGGCCGGCGTGATCTCTACACGCTCCTGCCGTGGCTGGCCCTGGCCGTGACCGTTCTGGCCGCGATGGTGGTCTGGCAGCGCGGCGTCAACGCACCGGTGTACGACCCGGATGCTCCGCGGTCGCAGCTACCGTGGCTCACCGGGGCGGTCCAGGTGCTGGCGGCGGCACAGGTCGTCCTGCTGCTGGCCATGCTGGTCCTCCTGCTGGCCGGGCGTGCCCGGGCCCGGCCAGCCAACTCGGCGGCGGAACCGTCACCCGCGTGGTTCGGGCTCGCGACCCCCGCGCTGATGATGTTCGCGCTGGTCCTCGCCGGCGCCTTCGCCGCCGGCCTGGCCCTGGCGGTGGCCCATGTGCTCGGCAAGCCGGCGCCGACCGATCGCACCCCCGACACCATCGTCGTCCCGCTGGTCTACTTCTGGGGAGCGGCGATGGCGGTCCCGGTGGCGGCGACGGCGCTGCTGCTGGCGGGTGTCGCGCTGTGGTTCGTACGGCGCAGCACCGACCGGATCCTGCGCGACCACATCGTCCCGGCCTACCCGACAGAAAAGATCGCGGAGGCGCTCCGGACGCCCCACGACCCGCACCACGCGGAGACCCTGCGACGCGCCCGTCGCATCGCCGCCGCCTGGTCCCGAGCGACCCTGAGCGACGTGGGCGGACGGGTCAGCGGCGTGTTCGTCGTCCTGCTCGCCGCCCTGACCGCAGGCGGCGTGATCGGCTACCTGGTCGACCGGAGCTGGGTCTACGTCCACGCGCGCTGGGCGGTCACCATCGGCGACCTGCTCGTCGGTGGATTCGCGGCCGGCCTCCTCTACGTGGGGCGCCAGGCGTACCGCAACCCGCGGTTCCGGCGGACCGTCGGCGTCCTGTGGGACATCGGCACGTTCTGGCCGCGCGCCACCCATCCGCTCGCGCCTCCCTGCTACGCCGAACGGGCGGTCCCGGACCTGATCCGGCGCATCGAGTACCTCGGCCGCACCTGCGGCGGTCGCGTCCTGCTGTCGTGTCACTCCCAGGGAACGGTCATCGGCGCGGCCGTGGTCATGCAACTCACGTACGCGGAGAGCGCACGGGTCGCCCTGCTCACCTACGGCAGCCCGCTGCGTCGGCTCTACGCACGGTTCTTCCCCGCGTACTTCGGACCGGCCGCGTTGCGCCGTACCGGCGCTCTCCTGGCGGGCCGGCCCCTGGACGTCACCGACCGCGCTCGCGCCCGCTGGCCGTGGCGCAACCTCTACCGGCCCAGCGACCCGATCGGCGGATGGATCCTGACTGAGGCCCGGTCGGTCGGGGCAACCGGCGAGCAAGGGCCCACCGAGGGCGCAGAGCACGTCGACCGACGGATCATCGACCCGGTGTTCGCTCGGACGGCAGGGGACAACTGCTACCCGGCCACGCTCGGGCACTCCGGCTACGCGGAGGACCAGGCGTACGCGGCCTGCGTCGACAACCTCCGCGAGCTACGCGAACAGGTGAGCGGCGAAGGAAGGTAGCTGGAGGCGACGGAGCCGGGGCATCATCTCGGCGGTGCCCGACGCGTACGGTCGTGGCCGGGGTGTGCCGTCGGCCTCCGTCGTCACGTCCCAGCCACCGCCTCGCCCTGGCCTGATCACCGCCACACGAACGGGAGACACCGCCGATGCCGAAGGCCTACTGGATCAACACGTTCCGGTCCATCACGGACGAGGAGAAGCTGGCCGCCTACGTCGAGCTGGCGGGGCCGGCGATGCGTGCGGCGGGCGGCAGGTTCCTGGCACGCGGGCTACCGGCGCACGCGTTCGAGTCCGGCATCGTGGAACGCACGACGCTGATCGAGTTCGACAGCGTCGAGGCGGCTGTGGCCGCCTACCGCAGCCCCGCCTACCAGGAGGCGCTGCGGGCACTCGACGACGGAGCGGAGCGCGACCTGCGCATCATCGAGGCGGTGTCCGAGACTCCGGCGTAGACGGCGCCCGGTCATTCATCGCGCGGGGCACAGACGACCGGAGGGAGTACCCCTGGTTGGGATGCTCCCTCCGGTTCGACTGCTCGCCTACGTCCGGTCAGCCGGTGAAGCGGAAGTAGGCGCGGTACTGGTGCCCGTCGTCGAGGGACAGGACGAACTCCCGGCAGGTGCCGGCCCAGGCGGGGTCGGTCTTCCACGGGTAGAGGTACTGGCCGTTGGCGGTGACGGACAGCTGCGCGTCACCGGCGGTCTGAGCGGCGACCGGGGTGGGTCGGGGGGTGACGCCGCCGTCGGGGTTGACGGTCCGGAGCGTGTCGCAGTCGACCAGGCGGGAGTAGGGAGAGTTGCTGGCGAGGATGTCCAGGCCCCGGTTGGTGCCGAGGTTGAACCTCATCGGGACCGCGTCACCGGCGTCGACGGTGTTCAGGGCGGGTTGGGCGGCCCGACCGGTGAAGTCGCCGCGGCAGGTGGGGTGGGTGTCGAAGGCTTCGGTGTTGTCGTCGCGGTTGGTGGTGCCCTGCACCGCGCTGTAGCCGAGGCCCCGGCGGGCGAAGGAGGCCCAGAGCGTGCAGGCGTTGTCGCCCCCGGTCAGCGCCGCGTCGGCGGCGATGATGGCGTTGCGGCCGGTGACGAAGCCGGGCCCGCAGCCCTGGAACTTGAGTCCGTCCATGACGAGCTGCATGGCGAGGTTGTTGCCGCCGGTGTTCCAGGAGTCGTAGATGTTGGGGTTGTACCCGCGCCGGTCGATGAGGTCCCACGTCATGTCCCAGAGCACGGACGCCCAGCCGTGGCCGACGCCGTGCGGCATCGCCAGAGACGTGCCGTTCAGCCAGCCGGCGGTCTTGATGCTGTCGTAGGTGAACGGCTGGATCTCCATGTTGCGGGAGTACGGCCGCGGCCGGATGCCGTTGCCGCTCCGGTCGTCCTGGAACAGGACGTAGGGACCCATGCCGCGCCGGCCCTCCGCCGTGTCGAACCTCGGGTCCATCAGCATGGTGATGGCGAAGTAGTCGCTCCAGCCCTCGCCCATCCGCTCGTCCCCGGTCAGGCAGTTGATCGTCGGTCCGCCGGTGAGCCGGTTGGAGATGCCGTGCGCGTACTCATGGACGACGACCCCGGCGTCGAGGTCGCCGTCCCGGATGCCGGGGTGGTTCGGGTGCTTCCGGATGGTTCCCGTCGCAGTTCCGTCGGCGACGGCGGCCTTGATGGTGGCCCCGTCGGCCTGGGTCACGGCGACCGCCGGGATGGTCACCGGTGCGCCGGCCATCGACCCGGTCAGGACTGGCGCGGTGCCGGCCGCGTTGTGCGCGATCACCACGGCGACGGCCCCGAGGGACTCGGCGACCTGTGCGCGAACCAGGTAGCTGCAGGCGGCGGTGCCGCCGTCGAGCACCGCGACCCAGTCGGTGGCGGGCCGGCTATCGGGGTACGTCTCGGTGGCGCAGCCGGTGCCGCCGTACACCAACCGGCCGGACCGCCCGGCGACCGTGGGCGCCGGGGTGAACCGCGACCACGACGCGTCGAACGAGCCCGGGCCGTCCACGACGACCTGGTTCTGGCTGCCGAACTGGTTGCCGGGCCACAGGTACATCTGCATCCGGGGAGTGCCCACGCCGTCGACCGCCGGGGTGGAGAAGTTCGCGTTGTTGGTGCCGCCGCCGTCCGCCGCCTCCGCGCGCACGTAGTCCCCGCTCGCGCCACCGCGACTGTAGTTGTTCGCCTGGAAGTTTCCCGACGCCTCGTCGAAGCCGTACCGGTGGGTGACGTCGTGGACGATGTTGTTCCAGTAGAAGAGGTTCGCGGTTGCGGCGTCCCGGTAGTTCTGCGCGTGCTCCCCGAGGTCGAGCGGGAAGTTGAAGCTCAGACCCGTTCCGCCGTCCGGGCTGCTGCCCAGGTCCGCCGTATTGTTGACGTCCTGGTCCTGGTAGGCGTGCACGTTGACGCCCTGCGTCGTGGTGAACTCCGCGCCGGGCGCCCCGTCCGTGTCGTGCCAGCCGTGCGGCGACGCCGTACCGTCCGCCGGGTTCGTCACCAGCGTGCGCGGCCCGTCGTTCGGGCTCTCGGTCGGCAGGCCGAACACCTGGTAGCTCGACCCGTCCTGCACCGGGTTGGGGGAGCCGGCCCCGGTCGAAACCTGCGAGCGACCCGCCACGTGGTGGCCCAACGTGCTCGACAGTTCGGACACCTCGTCGTGTGTCGTCCAGTCCTCGACGGCGAGCAGCGCACCGCTCTGCGCGTCGATCGTCGCATTCCACAGGTGGGAGGCCGTGGAGTCGTCGATCACCAACTGCCACGCCAGGCGCAACCCGGCCTCGCTGGGCTGCCAACCCAGCTTCGCCGGAATGGGCTCGTCGGAGATACCGCTACCGGACACGACCGTCCGCTTCGCCGGGCCGGCGGCACGGCTGAGCACCCGGGGGTTGCGCGGAGTCGGCAGTTTCAACGCCTTCGCCGCCGACCGCACCGCCTTGACGGCATCCACCGACTC
Organism: Micromonospora sp. NPDC049497; assembly: GCF_044465805.1. Taxonomy (NCBI): domain Bacteria; kingdom Bacillati; phylum Actinomycetota; class Actinomycetes; order Micromonosporales; family Micromonosporaceae; genus Micromonospora; species Micromonospora sp. NPDC049497. The sequence goes on from NZ_JBITMC010000008.1 coordinate 88,603, forward strand.
CTGGGCCGACGCGCCGCCGGACAGCCCGGACACCAACGTGTCGCCCACGAAGATGACACTGCCGTCCCGGGCGACGTTGACCGTCGCGGTGGCGCCGAAAACCTCCAGTTGCTTGTACCGCTGCGACAGATTGACATGCGTCACACCGTTGTGTGCGCTGGTGTAGCTGGAGGCGACCCCGAGATCGCTCAGGTCGGAGGCGTGGACGCCGTGCTGACCCGCGTTCGACCGCAGGTACGTCATGGCGATGGTGTCCGGCCGGCCCTCGTTCGGGCCGGTCAGGAAGATGGGGTTCGGCTTCGCGGCCGGACCCTCATTCGGAGCCGCCCAACCCGGCGTGGCCGCCAGCGTCAGCGACACGACAAGACTGCTGACAAACACCAACCGGGTGTCACGCCGAGCGCGTGAGACGGGGGGAGATGAAGCCACCGGTGCTCCCTTCACTGTTCCGACACAGCGCCGTCTGGCGCCGCGCCACCACCACCGGAACAGCCCGTGCCGGCGTACGCCCCAGCGCGGTGTTGCCGACCGACGCTACGGACCGGACGAGCACCAGTCACCCAGCACATGTTTAAATATCTCGATTGTTTCTCCGACATGTGTCAAGCCGCTGTCGCCGCCTGCCGCTCGCAGCGCCCACCCTGGGGTGTGCCGAGGCGGAGAGGGGGTACGCCCCACCGGTCGGATGGGGGAGGGCGGATGACGAGCGAGGCGCCGGACTACTTCCAGCCCGAGAACGGGATGGTGCTCACGACCCTGCTGATCGTGCGGGATGTGGACCGTTCACGGGAGTTCTACCAGCGGGTGCTGGGAGCGACGGTGGTGCGGGATCGCCGGCCGGCGATCCTGCGCTTCCACAACAGCTACATCGTGATCAACGACGAAGGTGGTCCCACCGACGACAAGCCGGACGTACGCGCACAGGCGCCGCCGGACTCGACCACGCTGAGCAGCGCGATGAACATCCGGGTCACCGATGTCCATGCCGTCTACGAGCAGTGGCGCTCCCGGGGCGGGGAGTTCCTCACCGAGCCGAAGGATCATGGCGTCGAGACCCGGTGCTACCTGCGGGACCCGGACGGCTACCTGATCGAGCTCGGGCAGGCCGGCAGCATCCTCGCCGAGATGGGGCGGGTCGCCGCCGCCTGATGGCAGAGCCGGCGCCCCCGAAGCCCTGACCCCAGCGGTGATCTCCATTCCCGAATCACCCCAACCGCAGCGGACCACGCGGACAGCAACGGCGGTCGACCGCGACATCCGGTCAACCGCCGTTGCACGCCGCTCTGCTAGAGGCCGTAGACGGTCAGCTTCGCGCCGTCGGTGACGTACACCCTGCCGTAGGTGACCACGAGCTGGTCGACCGCGCCGGTGAACGCCGGCGCTTTCAGCGGGGCACCGTCGACCGGGTTCAGGGTGTATACCCGGTCGCTCTTGGCTGTGACGTACAGGACACCACCCGCGACGATCGCCCGCTGGTACTGGCTTTCCGGAATGCTCCGGCTCCAGATCGTGGCGCCGGTGCTGCGGTTCAACGCGGAGACCGTGCCCCCATTCGAGGTGACGTACAGCCTGGTCGGGGTGACCACCACGAACCTCGGGTACAGGTTCGACGCGAGCCAGGTCAGGGTGCCGGTCGTCGCGTCGAGGACCTGCAGGCTGTGCCCCCACCCGACGTAGAACCTGGTCCCCGACTCGTCCGCCGCGAGCGGCCGGTACTCACGGTCCTGAGTGGTGTGGACGATACTGCCGGTGCCGATGTCGACGATGGTGCTCGTCAGAGGTCCGGCCCCCATTCCGGTTCCGGAGACAACGACGCGACCGTTCGCCGAAACCGGCTGTTTCATGTACTGGTTGCGCTGCCACAGCAGCTGCCCGTCGGCGAGGCGGTAGGCGCGCGTGTCACTGCTGTAGCGGCTCTCGCCGGAGACCACGACGACGCCCCGGTCGACGAGGATCTGCGTGACCACTCCCTCGTCGTGGAAGTCCCGGACCACCGTCCCGGTGGTAGCGTCGAGCACGAAGATCCTGGTGGAATCGAGGCCAGGCGTGGCGGGGCTGTCGTTCATCGCCCAGACGATCTGGCCGGCCGTGTGGACGAGATGCGAAGGCCACCGGAACCTCTCGGGGTCCGGCTCGAAGCGCCACTTCTGGGCGCCGGTCCCCTCGTCGGTGGCCGTGACACCACGGTCATCCTGCGTGTACACGAGTCCGTCGGCGACGACCGGTGCGCGCTGGCCGGTCCGGGCCGGAGTGCCGGTGTACGTGAGCTTGAGGTTCGGGACGGTCGGAACCGTCACGTTCGACTCGTTGGGATTGAATCCGCTGTTGCTGACCAGGTAGCCGGACATGGCCCACCAGCCCGTGCCGCCCGCGGCGGCCGGCGCCGCCGGCATCGCCACCGTGGCCGCGAGCACCGCGGCAGCGGTCAGCACCTTCAGTGAGTGCTTCACTCGTACCTTCCCCGTTGGCGCGGCCTCGCCGAACCCCGCGCCCCTGTCCTTCGTGCCGGGCTGCGTCCCTGCTGCCTCGGCGCCGCCGTGCCGGTGATCATATGGCTCAAGCGACGTCCATGGTTGCCCGCCGACGGCACGTCGGAGCAGGGCGAAGCCTTCCGGCGTCCAGCAGTCGAGGGCGGCCGGTTGGTCCAGCGGCTGAACCGGAGGTGTGGTCTGTCCGGACCGAGAAGATTCGACCGCCGGCGAGCCGGCCGCGCGTCAGGTGGTAGCGCGTTCGGCGGCGGCCACGGCGTTGCGGAACAGCATGGCGACCGTCGTCGGGCCGACCCCACCGACGCGCGGGGTGATCGCGGAGGCCACCTCGGCGCAGGCTTCGTCGACGTCGGGCAGGAGACGGCGGCCGGCGTACCGGACACCGGCGCCGATCACCACCGCGCCGGGGCGGACATGCTCCGGCTGGACGATGCCGGGGACGCCGGCTGCCGCGATGAGGATGTCGGCGCGGCGGGTGTAGCGGGGCCAGTCCGGTACGCCGGTGTGGACAACGGTGACCGCGGCGTTCGCGGTGGGGCGTTTCTGGGCCAGCAGGATGGCCAGCGGCCGCCCGACCGTCGCGCCGCGCCCGAGGATCACCACCTCGCGACCGGCGACCGGGATCCCGTGGTGGTCCAGCAACGCCTCGATACCGGCGGGAGTGCAGGGGAGAGGGCCGGGCATGCCCAGAGCCAGCCGCCCCATGTTGAGCGGGTGCATCCCGTCGACGTCCCTGTCGGGGTCCAGCGTCTGCAACGCGGCGTCGTAGTCGAGGTGGTCGGGGATCGGGTACTGGATCAGGACAGCGTGCACGTCCCTGTCGACGTTGAAGCCGGCGATCACGTCGAGAAGGTCGTCCTGGGTGGCGTCCGCGGGCAGGTGCCGGTGCGGCGAGTCGAAGCCCAAATCGGCCGCCTGCCGCTGCTTGATCCGGATGTACCCGGCGCTCGCGTCGTCGTCGCCGACCAGGATCGTGGCGAGGCTGGGCGTGATGCCTCGCCCGTGCAGGGTGGCGACCCGCCGGGCGATGTCGGCGAGTACGGCTTCGGCCACCGGTGCGCCGGACAGGAGTCGGGTCTGGGGCATGGGTTCCTCCGGACGGCAGCCCAGGCGGTCGACTCCCGTGACAGGCTCCCCGATGGTCCGACCATCCCCGTGCCGCCAGTCGCCTCCGCCCAGCAGGATACCCGGCGCTGATACCGACCAACGCTCACAGCCTGCGCGTACGCATATGCCGCAGGGCATGCTGCCCAGCGTCCCGCCGAGCCGGCGCAGGTGCTGCCCCGACGTGGCGAGCGGCGGAGGCGGTCGTGGCGGTCCTTGCCGATCAGCTGGTCAGCCTCTCAAAGAGTTCGTTCGGCGTGTCGTAGTACCTGGTCGTCCGGCCGAGGTGCGTCATGCCGAGCCGCCGGCAGACGGCCTGGGAGGCACGGTTGTCCGGATCCGTGACCGCGATGGCCCTCGCCAGACCCCGGCTGAACGCGTCGTCCAGGACCGCCGCCGCTGCTTCGGTGGCGTAGCCGTGCCCCCAGGAGTCCGGATGCAGGTGCCAGCCGATCTCGACATCGGTCGGCCCGCCGGCCGGTTCCCCGGCCGACAGGGGAATCGGCTTGAGCAGGAGGTTTCCCACCAGCCGGCCGTCCGCCGCTGTGGTGATGGCCCAGATCCCGTGGATCGGATCGTCGATGGCGCATCGGCGTGCGATCGAGGCGAGGGCATCCTTGCGGTTGTTCATGATCGTGGGTTGCGCGCCCAAGAATCGCACGACCTCCCAGCGCGACTCGAGATCCAGAAGGAAGTCGGCGTCCTCATCGCGCCAGGGGCGCAGCAGGAGACGGTCGCTCGCGATGGTGCGCACGCGACCCAATCTAGAACCGATCAATCCCTTCTTGCACGTTGGTTCGCTATCAGGGTCAGCAGGGCGGCGTGTGTCTGTTCGTCGGCCGCCACGACCAGACCGCCCGCACCGGTGTGGAGAGGTTGGCCGTCGATCCCGGTCACCACGCAGCCGGCCGCCTGACAGAGGGCGATGCCGGCCGCGAAGTGGACACTGTCGCTCAGGTGGCCATCGGTGACGTACGCGGCTCGTCGGCCGGCAGCGACCCAGGCCACCGCCAGGGTGGTGGAGACGACACGCGGGCGGAACTGCTCGACGAATCCTTCGTCGGCAAGTAGCCGTGCGGCCCGGAAGACACCCTCGTTGGGGAACGGGGGATCGAGGTTGACGTCCACCAGCTTCGACGTGGCCGACGGGGCAAGTGGCTCGTCCACGCCGTCGCTACGCACGTACGCCGCGGCACCGTCGGTCCAGAACACCTCATCGGTGAACGGGTCCGCCGAGGCTGCCACGACGACCTGCGTCCCGATTCGGAGGGCCACGTTGACCGAGACGAGCATGGTGCGTACGGCGTAGTTCAGCGTCCCGCACAACGGGTCGACCAGCCACAAGCGGCCGTTCCCGCCGGTCCCCGTACGCCCGCTCTCCTCTCCCAGCACGAGGTCGTCCGGCCGGGCAGCGCGCAGGACGTCGAGGATGGCCCGCTCCGCTTCGATGTCGGCCGACGTGGCGAAGTCGCCCGCGGATTTCTCGAAGCGTGTCAGCGACGACCCGTAGTGCGAGCGCACGACCGCAGCGCCGGCCACCGCGGCCTCGATGACCAGATCTCGGTCGGTGATCGACATGTACGCACCATAGATACCGTCCCGGTTCGGTGCGCCTCGAGCTCACACATCAGCGGTCGTCGGCCACCTTCCAGCGACCCGGTCGCGGCACAAGCCCCACCCCGCGAGGCGCAGGAACGCTCAGTGAGCCTTCTTCGAGCGGATGGTCGTGTTGTCGCCGAAAGCTGCCGCGAGTGCCTTCGCGATCAAGTCGGGTAGATCGCTGCGACCGTCGTCCTTCGCCCACCGCACCAGCGCGGTGTGCATGGCGGCCAGGGAGGCGCTGGCCGCCGCCGCGGCCTGGAAGGCCGTGTCGGGATCGGCGGCCTCGTCCCCGAGGCCGTCCACGATGGCTTGTTGAAGCACGTAGTGGTTGTCCAGGTGGCGGGCGCGGAGGGCGGGCGTCGAGATCATCAGCCTCAGGCGCGCCAGCAGGAGCCGGTCGTCGCCGGAGGTCAGCGTTCGCGCTGAGTCGACGAGCGCGCTGCCGATGCGGCGCACGAGGGGCTGCCCGGCCGGTGTCGCGGCGATCCGTTCGGCGACCAGCGGGCCGTTCTGATCGAACAGCACGAGGTCCTCCTTTGTCGGGAAGTGCCGGTACACCGTCATCGCAGACACCCCCGCGGCCTCGGCGACGTCGTTCACGGTCGTGCCGTCATATCCGCGCTCGACGAACAACCGCACCGCATGCGCCTGGATCATGCGCTGCGTCTCAGCCCGTCGTTGCTCCCGGAGTGTTGGGTGTCGTTCAACCATGTGATAGACACTACCGTGCTGATAGTTGCTAACAGATAGGGAGTAGCTAACGTCATGAAGGACCTGATCGGCAGGACCGCCTTGGTGACCGGCGCATCGCGTGGCATAGGGCAGGCAATCGCGATCCGCCTGGCGGCGCGGGGAGCAGTGGTCATCGCGCACTTCGGTAGGGACAAGGACGGCGCGACGGCGACGGTTGACAAGATCGTGCGGGACGGTGGAACGGCCTGTGCTGTCGGAGCGGAACTGGGCGTGGACGGAGATGTCGAGACACTGTTTGCGGGGGTCGAGGCCAGCCTGGCTGGGCAGCCGCTGGACATCGTCGTCAACAACGCGGCGGCGCCACCCGCCGGGCCGCTCGGCGCCACGACACGGGCAGCCTTCGACCATCTGTTCGCGGTCAACGTGCGAGCGCCGTACTTCATCATCGAGCGGGCGTTGCCCCTGCTCCGCGACGGCGGCCGGATCATCACGGTCTCGTCCGTGGCGACCAGGATGGCCAACGCCCCCCAGACCTCGTTCGCCATGACCAAGGGCGCGGTCGAGACGATGACCCTGACCTTGGCCAATCAACTCGGCGTCCGAGGCATCACGGTGAACGCGGTCGCGCCCGGCGCCACCCGGACCGCGACCAACGGGCCGGTCTTCGAGACACCGGGTCTGGCCGAACTGATCACCGGAATGACGGCACTCGACCGGCTGGGCGGGCCCGGCGACATCGCCGAGGTGGTCGCGTTCCTCGCCTCCGACGCCGCGCGCTGGGTTACCGGACAGGTCATCGACGCGAGTGGCGGCCTGTTCCTGGGCCCGCGCGCCTGACCACCAACGGTGTTCGCCGGTGGTAGGACTACGGACAGTTCACCGGATCCTGGGTGCTGGACTGTACGGAGTACGGCCTCGACGGGTCCTCGACTGTCCGCCGAGGCGAGTGGCACTTCGGGTACGCGTTGGGCGGGCGGGCGACCACCGATGTCTGGATCCTGCCCGGGGTCGAGCACGGCGTCAGCGTACGGTTTCCCGATCCCGCCGCCGGTGCGGGCGTGTGGCGCTCGACGTGGGTGGGACCGGGCCAGCGTCGCACCCACATGTTCCTGGCGTGCCGCGTCGAAGGGCAGATCGTGCTCGACGGCGGCGATCTGCGCTGGACCTTCTCCGACATCGAGGTCGATGCGTTCCGCTGGAGTAACCAGGCGCAGCAGCCGGACGGCACGTGGCGGCTGCAACAGACGTTCCGGGTCTGGCGACAGAGCTGACGCGCGAGGTGGCCCGGGCCTTGGTCGGTGACCTCGGCCCGGGCTCTGTGGCGGAACTCAGTTCACGGCGATGTAGAGCCGTTGGCCGGCAGGTCGGTAGCCGGCGCGCTCGTAGATCCGCCACGATTCCTCGCCCGAGGCCTCCAGCCAGGCGATCTCCACGCCTGCGGTGAACAGCCGCCGGGTTGTCTCGGCGGTGATCGCGCCCGCCAGTCCCTGGCGGCGGTAGGGCTTGCGAACGGCGATGCCGGCGACCTCACTCACCGCGCCGGCGGGTGGGACCGCCCCGCCACCTCCTGCGCAGGTGCCGTCGTCGGTGACGGCCATGACGGCCACGCCTCCGGCGTCCTGCTGACGTCGGAGGCGATCCACGTCAGCCTCGGAGGCCACCGGGTCGCCGCCGAAGGCTTCGTTCTGCGCGCTGATCAGCGCGGCGCGCTGGGAATCGGTGTCCGGTTCGTACAGACGGAGGTGGTCGAGTGTGGGTGGTGCCGTCACTGTGTGGGGCAGGCAGAGCAGGTAGGTGTGCCGGGCTTCCACGATGAAGCCTGCGGCGGTGAGAAGTGCTTCCAGGTTGGGGGCGCAGCTGGTGACGTACTCCAGGCGGGGTTTGCGATCAGCCGCCTGGAAGGCTGCGACCAGGGCGGTGACGTCGGCCGCGGTGATGACAGCACCGGGACGCGGCGTCGCGTAGTTGATGTAGGGACTGGTCGTAGTCGGATCCATCCCGATCACGAACGGCCCCACCTCCACGGGCGCGGGTCGGTTGGACAGGTTGGCGACGACGGACTGCTGGATGCGGGCATCCATGATCAACGTAAACCTCGATGCATGAGAGAAGCTGTGGTGCGCGGAAAGAAGCGTCGGACCGCTCATCCGTGACAGAGCCGCGCGACGATCAGTCGTCGCGTGGTCAACACTCAGGCGGCCGCTCGGCCTACCCGGATCACAGGCGTCATTCCCTCATGCAGAGTGCCCACGCCGATCGCGTGGTCGGCCGCCAAGGTTGCCGCAACCGGCTTGACCGTGTCAACCCCGCAGAACCGGCCGGCCAGCCGAGCGATGAGTTTCGGGTCGTGCGGAGGTCGTATCTGTAGGACCGCTGGCAGACTGACGCGCTCGTACCGGAGGAGACGCATGGCGAAGCTCATCTACTCGATGGTCACCTCGCTCGATGGCTACGCCGAGGCGGCGGAGGGCGGCCTCGGCGCCGGGGCCGACGATCAGGAGGTGCACACCTTCATCAACGACCTCTTCCGGCCCGTCGGTACGTACCTCTACGGCCGACGGATGTACGAGACGATGGTCTACTGGGAGACCGCGCACAACGAGCCCGACCAGCCGCCGTACATCCTGCAGTACGCCCGAGACTGGCAGGCCGCGGAGAAGATCGTGTACTCCACGACGCTGGAGTCGGTGTCCAGCGCGAAGACCAGGATCGAGCGGACCTTCGACCCGGCCGCGGTGCGTACGCTCAAGGCCGAGGCTGATCAGGACCTCACCGTCGACGGCCCGAACCTCGCGGCCCAGGCGATCGCGGCCGGGCTGGTGGACGAGTACCACCTGTTCATCACCACGAGCGTGGTCGGCGGCGGCAAGCGGTTCTTTCCCGACGGCGTGCGCCTCGACCTCGATCTGGTCGAGGAGCGTGCCTTCGACAGCGGGCTGATCTACGCGCGCTACCGGACCCGCTGAGCCGCACGTCGAGGACCAAGGACTGAGGATTGCGGGGAGCGGGCAGTGGCACTGGCGGACGGTGACTCGGCAGTAGCGGTCGACCCGAGGGGCATGCTTCTGCCGATGACAGCGGGTCGCAGCCCCCGTACGGTGGCGCCGTGGCGACTTTTTGGACCTTGGGATGCGATGCCGATGATCCCCAGCGGATCGCTGCCTTCTGGGCGCTGGCCCTCGGCTACGTCAAGGAATCCGGTTTCGACGAGCCCGACAACGCATCCATCGTCGACCCGGATGGCCGCGGCCCTGCCATTGCTTTCCTGAAGGTGCCAGAGGGCAAGTCCAGCAAGAATCGCATGCATATCGATGTCCGGGTGGCCGGTCCAGGCCCCTGGGACATGGCCGAGCGCGCCCGACTGATCCGGCAGAAAGTGCCCGAGTTGGTTGCCGCCGGCGCGACGGTGGTCCGCGAGGAGTGGTACGGCGACGTCCTCGGGCACGTCGTCATGCAGGACCCCGAGGGCAACGAGTTCTGCGTCGCTTGATGCCATGATCAGTGGCGTATTCCGGTATCCGGATCTGCCGCCGGTCGCGCGACTCGCGCCGCGCTCGGCACGGCCGTCGCCCCGGCGACTGGTGTGTGGGCTCAGGTTCCGATTCGGATGCTCAGCTGGGCGCCGAGCTGGCGGAATCCCAGCGCCCGCGCCACTCGGCGGGAGGGTTCCGGGCGGGCCCCCCACTGCGGCAGCAGATGGTTCGCCACGCCGTCTGCGGCTGCTACGGAGGCAACGGCACGTGCCAGCCCGCGCCCGCGGTGATTCGGCGCTCTTCCTACGCTGGTGCACCCACCAGGTCCTTGATCCGTTCGCCATGGCGCGGGTGGACATCGAGCGGTACGTGCGCTGGCTGCAGGACGTACGCCGGCACCAACCCTCGACAGTCTCGCGACGCCTGTCGGTCGTGGTCAACTTCTATCGGGTCTGCGTCATCGACGCCATCCTGGAGCACTCGCCGGCCGACTACGTCCGTCGGCCCACGGTCCCGGCACTGCACCGGTGTGCCGTCGTCGTGGAGCTGCGCCGCGGCCAGGATCCGATCTCAGGTGCCGTCCGCCGTCCAGCGGCGCAGCGTTCGTGGCACGTCTTCCACGGCCCGAAACGTTCCGGCAGGTCACGCCACGGAGCGCCCGTGCGCAGCTTCCACAGAATCAGCCGCTACTCAGCAGGCGCGGGGGCAACCAGACCCGGGCGGTCCGCCGCCTGGATTCCGGAGCCCGGGATAACCGAACGGGTCATTGTTGCTGCGCTCCGACGAGCGTAGAGATGGTGTGAGAGCCGTCACTAGCCTTCAGAGGCGATCATGCGCAGAGCCGGCACCCTACTCGTGGTCCTCGTCGTCGCCCTCAGCCTCGCCACGCCCGCCCTGGCCGGGCCGTACCCCTCCCCGTCGCACGACTTCTCCCACCCCGGCACCACGCACGTGAACCGGCCGCTGTTCAGCCGTACGGGTGGTCAGGCGGACCGGGCCCTCCTCGTGATCTACATCCGCTGGGACGACGTCGACTACCCGGGCGACTTCGACGCCACGACGGTCGCCCGGCGCTACTTCGGCACCGGCTTCCCCAGCACCACGTTCCCGAGCGTCGGCGACTTCTTCCGGCGGTTGTCCTTCAACGACCTGTTCGTCTTCCCGGCCTCAGAGAACGAGGGGATGGCACAGGACGGCGTCGTGCAGGTGCACTATCCCGGGACGAAGGCGCAATTCTTCGCCACGCCGATCCCGCAGCGCAACAAGGCGCTGCTCCAGCTCGCCGATCCCTACTTCGACTATTCGACCTACGACGTCGACGGGAACGGTCGGCTCGACAACCAAGAGATCGTCGTCAACATGCTCGAGGCGGAACCCAGTCTCCCGCTGGGTGAGGGCTGTGGGCTGACCGCCGCCGTGGACCCTGTCACGCTGGACGGCACCAACCTCAACGCCCTGCTCGTGCCCCTGGTCAACACCGCGACCAACCTGATCACGATCATCCACGAGAACGGCCACGCCCTGACCGACATGGCGGACCTCTACGGCTTCGGCGCCGGCCGGCTCGACTTCGCCGGACCCACCTGCGGGCTGCCGGACACGTCCCTGTTCGCGCCGAACTCCTGGACGAAGATGCACCTGGGCTGGATCACGCCGACCGTGGTGGAGGCCGATGGCTTCTACGACCTCCGGAGGGCCGACACGACCGGCGACTCCTTCATCCTGTACGACCCAGACCGCGGCACGGACGACTACTTCATCCTGGAGAACCGCGAACGGACGCCCGGTAGCTACGACCAGGACGCCAGCGACTCCGGGCTGGTCATCTGGCGCGTCAACGACAGCTCGTTGGGCGTTGCCACCGGCCGGAGACCGATCGAGCCGATGCTGCCCGACGGTACGACGACCCCCTCGAACAACTACGGTGGGTCGACCCGCGACGCCTGGGATCCCTCCGACCCCGACACCCCCCAGCGGACGATGCACCGGGAATGGGCCGACGGGACACCGACCGGCGTGGCTGTCCGAGCGATCGGGCCCCGGGGCGGGACGATCCGGGCGTACTTCGACGTGCCCGGACCCGGCATTCTGGTCGACACCTACCCGGTGGACCAGGCAGGCCCGGTCCGCGCCGTCGCGGGGCGCGCGCGCACGATCGATGTCCCGATCATGAACACGGCTGAGTCCGGCTGCGACACGTTCTTCTTCGAGCCCGTCAACCTGCCGTCGGGCTGGACGATGACGCGGGGAGCCCGGATCCTCTGCGCCGGCGAGACCTCCTTCGCCCGGATGACCCTCACCCCGAACGCCGACGCCGCTATCGGCACGTACGACATCGCAATCCGAGGCTGGAGCCAGACCAACTCGGCCGTCGTGACGACCTCTCCGTTGAGGGTCGAGGTCGTGCTCAGGAACACCCGGCTCGACCTCGCCGGGTTGCTCGCGCTGGCACCGGCCGGCTCCACGCCCACCTTCTCCGCCCGGCTCGCGCCCGAGGACGACCCCAGCGCCGGTGTCGCGGGAGCCACCATGACGTTCACCCTCACCCGCGACGATCTCGTCGCGTTCACCGCCACCGCCACCACCGACGCGAAGGGCCTGGCAACGGTGAGCGCACCGCCGGATCTGCCGCCCGGCAGCTACGAGCTCACCTTTGAGACCCAGCGCTTCGGGCAGTTCGCGCCCGCGGCGTCGACGGTCCCCTTCGTGATCCGCACACCGACCCAGGTGATCCAGGACATCGCCGACCACCTCACCGCGATGCTGCCGGACGTCACGCCGACCGCACGGTCCGCCCTGCTCTCGGCACGTGACCAGCTCATCGGCAAGCACGGCGGCGCGTCCACCAACGGAGCCGTGGACGCCTTGCTGGCCGAGGACCCGGTTGCCGCCCTCACCAAGCTCAGCCGTGCGACGTCGTACCTGCTCACCGCGGAGTCGCGCGGCGCGTCGGTGACTACCGAGCTGCGGCAGGTCGGGCTCACCGGCGAAGCGATCGCCAGGACCCAGCTGGCGAGGGCGCAGGAGGCCAGCCCGGCGTCGACCCAGGAGCTCGAGAGGATCGCGGACCTGATCGCCACCGGTCGCAGTCGGCTGGAGGCTGCGAACTACGACGAGGCGCTGACAAGCTTCAAACAGGCGGTCGCCAAGGCTGCAAGCCTGCTGCGGTGATCGGGGGCAGCCTGGTCCGGTCGCGGGTGCCGTCATACGAGCTGGGCGCTACAGATGCCGCCTCGTATGACGTCCCCGCGCCGACGACCGACCATCGGCAGAGTCGGGGCTCGGCCTCGCGGCCCCCTTCGGTCTCGCCGCACCGGTGCCGGTGGTCTACGGCATCACCGGACTTTCTTGGCAGGCGCAGGACGGGGCCTTCAGCTACCTCATGGCTGGACTTCTCGCGGCAGGGATCAATGTCGCGGCGATCCGCCGCGTCCGGGCATCCTCAACCGCCGCCCCAGCAGCGGCTTTCGGCACCCACCCATGATCCGGGCTGCTGAAAATTCCACGCTGACGCACTGATTTGCCGCAGAGCGGGCGGGTTACGGGACATCGCGTACAGGTCCGGCACTGTTGGGCCGTGGTACATCATCCTGGTCGGTCGTCGTCGACCTGCTGGACCTGATCGTGGTCACGGCATCAGATGGACGCGGATCCGTCTGGCCGTAACCGCCGCATCCTCCAGGACGGCCAGACGGGGCTCGGCGGATTCGAGCAGGTGTGGATGACGCAGCAGTGCCAGTGGCGACAGACGCCGGTCTGTCAGCACCGCGTCGATCATCGACCGGTCGCCGCCACAGACCAGGGCACTGACTGCATCGTGAGGGTCGGCGATAACACCGGGCGCATAGGGCAGCATGATCCGCGCGGCGATGTCCGCAGCCCGCTGAGTAGCAGCCTGGGCCTGGTTGGCGCGGCGACGTGCGTAGCGCTGCTGCGAGGAACCGCCGGCCGCGGTGTGACCCTGCACGTAGAAGCGCTCGACCTTGGAGACGGTGATGGTCGTTCCGTCCGCGACACCGGCGGCAACCGCGCCCTTACGGGCCAGCAGCACGGCGATCCGGGGCGGTCGGAGGGTGCGGGCCAGCAGCGTGTCGACATCCTTAGGGTCGGCAAGCCCCGGCGGCGGATACAGCGTGGCGGTATCACCGTTGCTCACGCCGGTCAAGACGAGGCCCTGCTCGGTGGCGCCGTCGTGGCGGCTGTAGAAGCCGTCGAGCCAACCACGAATCCGTTCCGGTGAGATCTCCACCCACCGCCCGCCACCCGCGGCGGGTCGCGCCTTCACCACGTGAACACCACCTATCGGGAACGGCCGGCCTGCACCCACCATGCTCACATGAAGCGGGTCGCGCCATCGAACACAGCTCAGCTGATGCTCGGTTCTGCCGATGAGAGTGCGTCGCGGTCGCTGTTGTACCGATGTGAGTTCGCCGAGAAGTGGCCGTGAGCGCCGGCCTGGCCGCACAGGTTTTGCATGGCGACCGTACTTCTCGGCGATGTGCGGGTCCGCTGGCAGACGCTGATTGTCGGCGGGCTACAGGCTGTTGATTCGGGCCAGTAGGTCTGCCTCGGTCAGGTTTTCCAGGACCGCGTCCTGCTTGCGGCCCAGGACCGCCAGCAGCTTCTCCTTCTCCAGCTTCTTGGCCGCCGCCGCCTTCGCCGCCTGGTCCTCCGTGAGGCGGACGGCGATGACGTGCTTGACGACCTCCAGCTTGGTCTCCAAGGCTGCCTTGGCCGGATTGGCCTCGGTGGCCACGAACGACTCGGTGTCGACGGCCTTGAGCTCGGCGTTGACTGCCTTGGCCACATCATCGAGGCTGAAGCCGGACCTGGCGGTTAGCGGAAGCTCCCACAGCTGTTCCGTGGTCAGCAGTCCCTTGGCCGACGGATAGCGGAACTTCTCCCGTGTGGCCTTCTCGAAAATGGTCACGGTAGCCTCTCTGGGATATCTGGATAGGGAATCAGAACTGGATGCTGATGAGGCGGCGCCGGCCGCCGGTCATGGTCACCTTGGCGACCACAGAGCTGCGGACCGTGGAGCTGAAGCCGAGGCCGGAAAGCTGATCCGGAGACGGCTCGCACTTGGTGCGGTCGCCGAGAACCTCGAACACCTTGCGGTGCGGTTGCAGGTCGCTGCGGAGGAACTCGTTGTAGATCCCCCGCGTCGGCTGGTCGTTCACGCACCCCTTCAGGATGAAGAAGTAGTGCCGGTTGCCGACCTCGTTGTCGTCGAAGTAGTTCGGCGAGTACATGATGGTTGACACCGGTACGAACTGTTCGGTGGTGATGCCCCACAACTCCTTGCCCGCAGTGCCCGGCTGCACGTCCTTACCCGGCCGGAAAGCGGTGATCACCCCGCCGACAACCGTCATCCGGCCCACCTCGACGGTCTCCTTGTGGCCGACCGCGCGCTCGTGGCTGTAATGCTCGATCTTCCCGTTACTCTCGGTCTCGATCACGAAGCCGACCTGGGTGCTGTCCCGCTTGCGGTACTGGTTCACCTCGATCCGGTACTCACCGTCGGGGACACGGTCGGTCCAGGTGACGTTCTCCACCGGCTCACGGGAGAGCGTCCCGCTGGCGTTCATGTCGACGTCCAGCTTGTTGCGCTTCTCCTGGTACCAGATGTGGTCGCCGTTGGGTTCGTACACGTGCAGGTCTAGGTCGTCGTGGTTGAGCCAGGACAGGCTCACCCGCAGCTTGCCGGTGACGTTGCCGCCGGCCCGCTTGACCTTCTCCCTGATCGAGTCGGTGACGTTGCCGCCGTACGACCAGCCGAAATCGTTGTCCCACTTGAACAACCGCGGAGCAGCCGGGTGCCGGCCGGTGGTGAGGCTGACGAGGTGCGGCTCGTAGGTGTTGGCGACCCACAGGTCGATGGTGGCGGCGCCGGGCAGGATGTCCTTCATGAAGGAGACCACGGGAATCTCCTCCGGCTTGGCGTCGCGAAGGAGCGCACCTGACGACCGGGTGGTGGCCGCCTGCATGAGCAGCCCTTCGATGCCGTCCTTCATCCGTGCCTGTGTGTCGTTGTCGACCCACAGCACGTTGGTGACCGACACGTCGGACAGCCGGGCGAACCGTCGCTGCAACGACTCCTCAATGCCCAGCTCGGCAATGGTCCTCATGGCGGCCTTGACCATGCCCGGGGTGATCAACGCCGTGGGGCGCTGGTAATTCTGCGGCGCCACCTTCGCCTCGAACGACCGGACCGCCTGCTCCAGGTCGACGCCCGCGGAGAGATCCTGGACGAGGGTGCCGATCACCGTGTTGCGGAACCGGGCCGCCGGGTTCATGGCGTTGGCGAAGACGAAGGCACGCCGGTCGGTCGCCTGGGTCCACCGGTTCTGCAGCGAGCGGAACTCGGTCACCGCCCGGCGATGCTCCGCGCCGCGGTAGAGGGCGTTGTCGTCGACGAGGTCGACGACGGTGTCCAGAGCGTGCCGGGTCAGCTCGGCCAGGCCACGCTGGAAGACCTGCACCGCGGCGTCAAAGTTGCCCTGTGCCGCGCCGACGTCCTCGATGCGATGCCGCTTCTCCACCCGGCCGTGCAGGTGGTGCCACACCTCGACCTGGCCGTCGCGCAGCGTTCGGGTGGTCTTCGTCCCGTACTGCGCCTGAGTGGACCGGAAGATGGTGGACAACGGAAGCGAAAGAACGAACTCGTCCAGAGCGGCTGCGACGACGGAGAAGACCGGGTCGGATGCCGACCCCCCGGACCAGACGGTACGGACCCGCCCGTCGTGGATCTCGACGACGTTGCCGAAGTGCTTGATGAAACCGCGGCAGGTCGAGCAGTCGTACTCGGATCGCTCACGGAACCGCAGATTGGTGCCGGCGGGGAAGGAACCGAGAAAGGTGAGCCAGAGTGAGTCCCGGTCAAGACCGTCGCCGACGGCGTACAACTCACCCCTGGACATCGTGGACAGGCGCGAAGTCACATCCGCCACGAACTGCTGGAAATCGCCCACCGTTTCATCCCCCTAGATCGCCGGAGATCCTACGCAGCGATCGCCAATCGGAGAAACGCGATTCCGGCTGTCTGCACGGTCACAGACGGGCGCCGGTGGCCGGCGGCCAGTCGACCGGAGCGCGTACGGCAGTGGGATGCCGGGCCGGCGGTCAGCAGTGTCCGCCAGTTGGCCGGTGGCGCCGTTGAGTACATCCCGGCTCACGCTGTGGTTGCCTTCCCGGGCACCGGCAGGCCTGGGTGGCCGAACAACTTCTCAGGCACACCAGGCTCGCACCGAGGGACCGTGTGAACGCGCGCTCGATTAGGTGCTCGCTCATGCCGCGATCCGCGCGTCCAACGGGTCGCGGTCGGTCCGTCGCTGATCGACAGCTCGGTGAGCTCCATCGAGTCCAAAGGGTTCGTTCGAGGTGCGTCCCCCTATTCCTGCGCGTCGAGGTCGCGTAGTGCGAAGCGGAGATGCTCCCACTCCTCGTCGAAGATCACGTGGAGGCAGTGCAGGATCGGCTCCTCATGTTCGGGTGACCACGCGGTCGGCCGAGGCTCGGCGAGCAGATCCGGCGTGACGTTCGCGAGGAAGTCCCGCACCATGGCCTGCCGCCCGGCACGCAGATCGAGCACCTCGGCGAGGCTCGGCTGCGCCGTGGCAAAGACCGACATGTCAAATCCATCCGTCTCGTACTCGGCGTGCGGCTGCCCGAGCGGATGGAAGGGCTGCGGCAGGCGCAGGATGGCCTTGCCGAGCCATGCGTCGGTGGCGAGCGCGAGGTGGCGCAGGGTCTGCGCGAACGACCACTCGCCATCGACCGAGACGTCGCTGGTGCCCTCGGGCATCGACTCAACCCGGTCGACCGCGGCCGCCCAGGCCCGCTCCAGTGCCGTCCACGCCGTGCGCAGGCCATCGGGATCCTTGGCGTTCTTCAGCTCGCGCCCCGGAAACCGCCGGTTGAGTTCGACCTCAACGAGCGGCACGACGTCGACACCGTTGATCAGCAGTGTGCCGTCCGCAAGCCACGGCGCATCGATATCGAGCCCGCGCACATCGACGCCGCGCATCACCGCACCGGCCAACGTCGACCTGTTGAACCGGGCGCCCCGCAGGTCCCTGTCGACGAACGTTGTGACGTCGCCCTGGGCCATGACACCCCTCCCTCCCGTTGTCGATCGCGGCGATGCTAGCGGCCGGGGCCGACAACCGGCTGGGGGAGCGTCGGTGGGGACTACCGGTACGCGGCGACCCTGTCACCGTCGTGGGCCGTGTCGGCTTCGGGAATCCGCACGGCCTTGACCAGCAGCCACACCGCGAACGACAGTTCCGCGACGGCCGCAGGGGTCATGGCGAACGGTGAGATGTCTGCGCCGAAGTCGGGGGCAAGGAGGCGCGCGAACACGTCCACGAGGTGACCGAGGCATCCGATCATCAGCAGGACGCCCAACATCTTGGGGAAGTAGCCCGACCTGACGACCAGGTAGCCCAGCGGCAGGAGCCACAGGCCGAAGTACGTCTGGGCGATGAGGTACCCGTTGTGTTGCAGGTCGGCGAACAGCAGGGTGAGCTGGGCCGAACCTGTCGGGCCGAAGGTGGCGGTGTGGTCCTCGCCGGTGGCGACCGTCAGCGCCGCATTCTGGTTGAGGAGGTTCAGGCTTTGAATCGCGACGCTGACCGCCACGAAGGTGACCATCGCCGCGGCAGCCGGCTGGTTGACGTGCTTGAGGAGCAGGTACAGGGCCATGCCCGTCAACAGAAAGACCGTGGCCCCCAGCAGTTCGCTGACGAAGCCGACGCGAAACAGGGTGGCCGAGTCGCGAATGTTGTCGGTCGTGGCAGTTGCGTCCTCGGACTCGACGATGCTCGCGTTCACCAGCCCGGCGAAGATGGTGAACACGGCGACGATCAGGTACAGGGCTCCCGCGATCCTCGCGAGCGTCTTCGGTGTGGTCACGGTTGGTCCTCCATTGGTTCATGCCCTGTGGAACAGCCGGGGAAGCATCCTGGACGTACCTCGACCGCTCACGTCGCCCCGTCGGCGTGCGCGAGGGCCGACGGGGTCAGCCGGCCGACGATGGCCGGGGCCTCTCGGACGAGAGCGTCGTTCGCCACCGCCTCGACCATGAAACGGGCGTAGTCCACGCGGCGGGTCAGGTTGCTGGCCAGGACAGGGTCACCGACGTGCCGGCTCCACACCGGCAGGCCCTGACCGTCACCCTCCTCCAGGTCGCTGCCCCGCACGACCGTCCAGTCGGTGTCACTGGCAAAGATCCTGCGGCACGCCTCCACCTGGTCGTCCACGTCCACGACACGGGCAAGCTTCGCCAGTCGGCCGAACACGGCCGCGTACATCTTGAACTTTCGCGTGTACACGTCCTGTTCATCGCGGGCGACGTGCCAACCGCAGGAGAACACCAGGCGGGCGGCCGGACGCGCGTGGTCGAGCACAGCCTGGGCGGTACCGGAGGCATAGTGGCGCACCCCCCACGGCACCAACACCGTGAGCACCGCATCGCATTCGCGCACCGCCCGTGCGATCACCGCACGGTCGTCGGTCGCTCCGGGGAACACCGTGATCCGTCCCGCGAAATCGGCAAGCTTGTGGACGCTCTGCTCCCGGCACACACCCGCGACCTCGTAACCCTGGTCCAACGCGTGCTGCACCATGTAGCGACCGAGTTTCCCGGATGCGCCGACGATGCACACCCTCTTTCCCGCACCCGGCTTCTCGACTGCGTCCAAACCGATTAATTCCATACCTGCTCCTCCGCACGTCGCCATCAGCCTTACGCTGTAAGGTATAGCCTTACGATGTAAGGCTGTCAAGGTGTTCGAACAGCCTGAGTAGGAGGGCCCTCGTGACAACGGAACCAGCCGGCACGCCCACGCCCACGCCCCGCCGCAACTCGCTCAGCAAGGACGGGGTGCTCCGCGCGGCGGTCGCTCTGGCGGACGAGGCCGGCACCGATGCGCTGAGCATGCGCAGGCTCGCCGAGCGGCTCGGCGTCGAGGCCATGTCGCTGTACCACCACTTCCGCAAGAAGGACGCGATCCTCGACGGCATGGTCGACCTGGTCTTCGAGGAGATCGAGCTCCCCTCGGACGACGCCGACTGGCGGGCCGCGATGCGACGGCGGGCAGTCTCGATGCGCGCCGCACTGGTGCGCCACCCGTGGGCGATCAGCCTGATGGACTCACGGACAAACCCCGGCCACGCGACGCTGCGTCACCACAACGCGGTGATCGGCTGCCTTCGGTCGGGCGGCTTCTCGATCGCCGGTGCGGCGCACGCGGTCTCGGTGTTGGACAGCTACCTCTACGGGTTCGCGCTCCAGGAGCTCAGCCTGCCCTTCACGTCATCCGTCGACCTCGAAAACGTGGCAGGCTCGATTCTGAAACAGATGCCCCGCGATGAGTTCCCGCACCTCACCGAGATGATCGTCGACCGCGCCCTGAAACCTGGTTACGCGTACGCCGAGGAGTTCGACATCGGGCTCGACCTGATCCTCGACGGGCTGGAGCGACACCGCGAGGGCTGGCGGTGACCGTCGGCACCCGAGCTCCCCACGAGCACGCGGAGCGAGAACCTGATCTTGTCGGTCGGGCGTCTGTATGGGTGTGAGGGTGGATGAAGCGGAGTTGGTGCGGCGTACCGCTCGTGGCGATCGGGCGGCCTTCGACGAGCTGTATCGCCGGACGTCCCCGTGGTTGCTGGTCCGGCTCCGTCGCCGGTGCGATGACGACGACCTGGTCGCCGATGTCATGCAGGAGACGTATCTGGCGGTGTGGCGGGCGGCGGATTCGTTCGCGGGCGTGAGCGCCGGTAGCGGGCTCGGCTGGCTGTGGTCCATCGCCGCGCGCCGGCTGATCGACGCGTTCCGGCGGCGTGCGAGAGATTCGCAGGCCGTACCGCTACCACTGGCATCGCAGAACCCACCGGCCGCGGAGGACGTGGCGCTGGACGGCACGGTCGGTGACGAGGTCGGCGACGCTCTGCGCAGACTGGCACCGGAACTGCGCCAGGTCCTGCACGCCATGGTGGTGGACGGACTCACGGTCCACGAGACCGCGGTCCTGCTCGGTCTGCCGGAGGGGACGGTCAAGACTCGCGCCCGCCGTGCGCGACTGGCACTGCGGGAGGCGTTGTCATGACCGCACACATCTCGACTGGCCTGCTGGGCCGGTACGTCGGCGGCGACACCGGTATCGCGCCGGACGTGTTGTGGGCGATGGAGGCACATCTGGAGGAGTGTGCGGCCTGCCGGGGCCGCCTGGCCGAGGTGGGCGACGTCGACACGGCGGCGCTGCTGGCCCGTGTCCGGACGGGTCTGGATGCTTCGGTGTCCGCTACCGCACCGGCACCCGTACGGCGTCGGTGGCTGCCTTCCCGGTCCACCCGGTGGGTGACGCCGGTGTTCGTTCCCTGGCTCGCGACGACGGTGCTGGTGGTCCTGGTCGCGCTCGGCTTCGACCTGGCTGCGGCGGCCAGGGGCGGAGCGCTGCCATCGCTGGTTGTCCTCCTCGCTCCGGTGGCACCGTTTCTCGGAGTCGCCACCGCCTGGACGCGGCGGGTCGATCCGGCCCACGAGATGGTCGCCGCGACAGCGCGTGCGGGCCTCGGGTTGGTGTTACGGCGTACCTTGGTCGTCCTTGTCGTGGTCATTCCGGTGCTCGCCGCGGCCGGCTGGCTGGTAGGCGCCTCCCCAGCCCGCTGGCTGCTGCCGTGTCTGGCCTTCACGATGTGCGCGCTGGCATTGGGTGAGGTGGTCGGCCTGCCGCGGGCCACGGCGGGGCTGGCGCTGCTGTGGGCGGCGGTGGTCATCGGGCCGAGCATCGTCACCGCCCGAATGTCGGTGCTGCTGACGGAGGCCGCCCTGCCGGGCTGGGCGGCGCTGACAGTGGTCGTGACCCTCGTACTGATCGCCCGTCGCAACAGTGCCGCTGAGCTTCGATGAAGAGGAAGTACGGAATGAAGAAGGCGATCAGCGCCGCGTCGGTGGCGCCGACGACGCACGCATGGGCGATCCGGGCGCGGGACCTTCGAGTGCGGGCCGGGCGGCACCTTGCGGTCAACGGACTCGACCTGTCGTTGGGCGTCGGCGTGCACGGGCTGCTCGGGCCCAACGGCGCCGGTAAGACGACGTTGATGCGGGTGCTCGCGACCGTGCTGCGCCCGGCCGGTGGTGACCTCGAACTGCTGGGCCACTCCATACACCGGCGGCTCGATCTACGGACGTTGCGGCGATCGATCGGGTACCTGCCCCAGGAGTTCGGTTTCTACGGCCGATTCACGGTGCGGGAGTTCATCGAATACATGGCCTGGTTGAAGGAAGTGCCCGCGCGCGACGTGCCGGACGCGGTTCAGCGTGCGCTGGAAAGAACGCGGCTCCCCGATCGTGGCAACTCCCGGATGAAGACGCTGTCCGGAGGCATGCTCCGGCGGGCGGGCATCGCGCAGGCCATCGTGAACGACCCCGAGATCCTGCTGATGGACGAGCCGACGGTGGGTCTCGATCCCGAGCAGCGGATGGACTTCAGGTCGCTGCTGCGTGAGCTGGGCACACACACCTGCGTACTGGTCTCGACACACCTGGTGGAGGACGTGGTCGCGGCGTGCACGGACGTGGTGCTGATGGACGCCGGACGGGTGGTGTTCCACGGTGTACCTGCCGATCTGGTGGGGGCGGGTCAGGCGGGGATGGTGGGCGACAGCTCGGCCGAACGCGGGTACACCGAGCTGCTGCGCCGGCACCGAGCCGCGGAGGGCGCGGCGTGACCGGACGGATCCTTCGCATCGAGATCCTTCGTTCAGGTGCCCTGTCGGCGGCTGCCGGGACCGCTCTGCTCGGCGCCGCGCTGCTGTATGTCGCCGTGGACGGCTGGGGTGGCCGGTGGATGCTCCTGGCGCTCTGGCAGCGGGAGTTCCTGTTCATCCTCTGGCCCATGGCTCTCGGGTTGGGCGCCTGGCACGCGGGCCGTGATCGCAGGTCCCGCACCGACGAGCTGATCTCGACGACCGCCCGGCCGCGTTGGCAGCGCGGCCTGCCGGCGGCCGCCGCGATGGCTCTGTCGGCAGCGGTCGGCTACGTCCTGATGTACGCCGCCGGCGTGGCCCAGGTCGGGGTGTTCGCCAGCTATCTGCCGGGGCAATCCGTGGTGATAGCCGGTGTCGGCGTCCTCTGGATGGTGTCCGGCGCCTGGCTCGGCATGACCGTCGGCGCGCTCGTGCCGTCGCGTCTGACACCGGCTGTCACCGCTGTCGTCGGTGCCGCCGTGGCGATCGTCGCCATCACCGATCGTGGATATTCCCACGTACCCAAGGTCGTTCACCTGCTGACGCCATCGCCGTTCGGGTTCTGGGGCGACTTCGTGACCGTCTCCGGCAGAGTCAGTGCCGCGCACACCGTGTGGCTGGCCGGCCTGGCCGTCACCGGTCTTGCCGGCTTCGTCTGCGCCACCCGGACCGCGCGGTTGGTCGGCCTCCTGCCGGCAGTGGTCGCGGCAGTCGTGGCCCTGGCGCTGCTGCCCGCTGACCGGCAGCGGCTGCCGGTGCCCGATCCGGAGGCCGCCGCTCTGGTGTGCAGCTCCGATGCGGGGCTCCAGGTCTGTGTGGCCAGGGTGCATGCCACTGCCCTGGCGGATCTACGGGAACCGGCGCGGCAGGCGCTCGCGACACTGTCGGCGAAGCTGCCGCAGGCACCCATGTCCGTCCGGGAGACACCCGCATCGTGGTACGACGCGCAGCCCCGACCACAGCCGCGCGACACCCTGCTCGTAGATCTCGAGCTTGACCCCTGGGGAGGCGCGAAGGCAACCCCTGAGGAGCTGCGGTGGCGACTGCTGGACGGGGCGGGAACGAGGCCGTGTCCCTACATCATCGGAAAGCCGATTGCGGCCCGATCACACCACACCGCACGGCTCGCGGCCGCGGCCTGGCTGATCGGGGGGCGACCGCCGTCCGGCGAGTATGGCGACGCGGCGTTTCGGGCGTGGGAGAAGCTTCAATCGCTACCGGCGACCGAGCAGCGGGACCGCGTTACCGCTTTGCGGGAGGCGGCACTGGCCTGCGACGAGGTGAACCTGCTCGAAGTCCTCGTCGGTGACAGCCGATGAGGTGGCTGACGTTGTACCTGCGATGCCGAGGCATCCCCACGTCGGCAGGGGCGGCGCTGGCCGGGGTGACCGTGTTGTGGTGGCTGGGCCAAGCGACCGATGTGCCACGGCTCAGACTCTCAATCGCGCTGCTGACCGTGCTGGTGGCGACCGTCGTCTTCGGGCCGGGGCTCGCCGGCGCGGACCCCGCGTTGGATCGGACGGCTGCGCTCGCCTGGCTGCCACGGCGGGCCGCACACATCCTCGCCGTCATGGCGACCGCTGCCGTCGTCACCACCATGCCGGCGCTTGTGAGCGAACCGGTGGCAGCGGTGGAGTTCCTGGTCCGGGACGCCGCCGGGGTCGGGGGACTGCTCGCGCTCGGAGGAGTTGCCTGGGGGGCTCAGTGGGCCTGGCTTCTGCCCGTCGGATGGACTCTGACGGTGCTTCTGTCCGGGCCGGCGAGTTCGCCTGCGTACCGCGAGGTCTTAACCTGGATGATGCAGCCGGCCGGCACTACGTCGGCCACTGCCACCGCCGTAACCATCGCCTTCGTAGGCGTGGTCACACATGCGGCCTTCGGGGGCCGCCGATAGCCCCGGTCTTCCGCCACTCTGCCTACGCCGGGACTGCCTGCGGATCACCTGCGGCGTCATGGGCGGCCATCGTCTCCTGCCGGCGGAGTTCCTCGTGCAGGATGGCGCAGTGCAGCCACTTCTCGGGGATGGCGAAACCGTCCACAAGCGTCCGCATGTGCGGGCGGAGCTCCTTGAGTAGGCCGTTCACCACGCCGGTGATCGCCTTCGAGCGGGCCGGCGTGAGGCGACCGTGCTCCAGGAACCATCCCCTGTGGGCCTCGATGACACTGAGCGCGTACAGGTCGCAGACCCGCGAGAGTAGCGCCCGGACCGCCGGGTCGGCGGTGTCCTCGATGCCGGCGACGAACGCCTCCAGGGTGACCCGGTCGATGTGCGCGGCGGCGACGGCGAGGACGTGGTCCTGGACGTCGTTGAAGATGTCGAAGGGACGGTCCTTCTTCGTGGCTGCGCCGTTGCGGAGGCGTCGGACCGCGCCGTCGAGGAGATGCCTCTCGCGATCCTCGAAAACTTTGAGCTGCCAACCGCGGTCGGTGACGGCGACCTCCTCGTCGCGGCCGGGCACGGCGCTGATCAGCCGCTCGATGAGCGACCGCGCGGCAGTGCGCTCGAGCACCATCTCCCTGACCTGTTCGGCGACGAAGGAGGCGCGCCCCCAGCCGTCCAGCGAGCCGAACTCGTCCCGATGCCCGGTGAGCAGTCCCTTGGCCACCAGTTGGAGCAGCACCGTGTTGTCGCCCTCGAAGGTGGTGAAGACGTCGGTGTCGGCCTTGAGACTGGGCAATCGGTTCTCGGCCAGGTAGCCGGCACCACCGCACGCCTCACGGCACATCTGGATGGTGCGTGTCGCGTGCCAGGTCTGTGCGGCCTTGAGACCGGCGGCCCGGGACTCCAGCTCCCGTTGCCGGTGCTCGTCGACCGGCCCCTCGCCTCCCTGCACCTCATGGAGCGCGGCGACCAGTTCGGCCTGTGCGAAGTGCAACGCGTACGTGGTGGCCAGGGCGGGCAGCAGCTTGCGCTGGTGGGCCAGGTAGTCGTTGAGCAGCACCTCCCGGCCCGCGTCGGGTGTCCCGAACTGCCGGCGCATGTCGCCGTAGCGCACCGCGATGGTCAGCGCCGACTTGGTAGCCGCCGACGCGGCGCCGCCCACGCTCACCCGGCCGCGGACCAGGGTGCCGAGCATGGTGAAGAAGCGCCGGGAGTCGTTCTCGATCGGGCTGGCGTACGTCCCGTCCTCCGCGACCTGACCGTACCGATCCAGCAACATGTCCCGCGGCACGGACACGTGGTCGAAGCTGAGCCGTCCGTTGTCCACGCCGAGCAGGCCGGCCTTGGGCCCCGCGTCGCCGATGGTCACGCCGGGCAGCGGATTACCCTGCGCGTCGCGGATCGGGACCAGCCACGCGTGTACGCCATGCCGCCGCCTATTGGTGATCAGCTGTGCGAAGACCACCGCCATCCGCCCGTCCCGTGCCGCGTTGCCGATGTAGTCCTTGCGGGCCGCCTCGTGCGGGGTGTGCAGGTCGAAGGTCTGTGACCGCGGGTCGTACGTGCACGTGGTGCGCAGCTGCTGGACGTCGGAGCCGTGGCCGGTCTCGGTCATCGCGAAGCAGCCGAAGATATTGCCGGAGATGATGTCCCGCAGATAGGCGTCGTGGTGCCGACGGGTGCCGAGGGCCCCGACGGCGCCGCCGAACAGGCCCCACTGCACGCCCGCCTTGACCATCAGCGACATGTCGACCTGCGCCAGCATCTCGCTGGCGACGATCGAGGCTCCGACATCGGCTCTGCCGCCGTACTCGGTGGGGAAGGCCGAAGCGATCCCCAGCTCGACGGGAAGTTCGGTGAGCAGCCGGCTGATCCGCTCCCGCGCCTGGTCGCCTATCTCGCCGTAAACCGGAAGGAAGCGTGCGTCGAGGTGATCCCGGTGCGCGTTGCGCACCTCGGCCCACGGTCCGTCAAGCAGGTTCCGCAGGCGAGCAAGGTCGATGTGGCCGGACGCGTGATCGGGCATGGTCCCTCCTCGGCTCGCGGACATATGGGTACAGTCTGTACGCGATCAAGGATACCGGTCCGCCGCGGTGGCCGGGCTAGCAAGACCGCGGTGAGACGGGCCACCCACGGTGGTACGTGAACGCCGAGGTGCGCGTACGCGGCCACCGGACTCGCCGATACCGGGTTTCCCTCGGTCGCCTTCGGGGGTACCGCACGACGGTGGGTGCACACTTTGAGCCATACGTCCAGCTCGTCGACGTCACCGACGAGGCCGCGCTCATCGCCTGGGGCGGCTTCCACCTGGGGGAGCACGCGGGCGGGTGGCGGGCAGAGCGAACCGGGGAGACGTTCGGCGCCCGGTCCGAACCGCGTGGCCGGGCGGTGGTGGAGGTGGTCGACGGCGACGGGGTGATCGTCGGCAGGACCGTCACCGACGAGGCCAACCACGCTTGGGTGAAGGGGTTGCGTCCCGCCACGACGTACCGGTATCGAGTGCTCGTGGACGGCGAGCCGTGGGGCGCGGGGGAGCGCTTCGACTGGGCGCCGGGGACGCTGGGCGCCGCATGGCGGCCGCTCGACCAGCGGCTGCGGACCCACGCCGCCGGCTCGGAGCCGGACCCGGTGACCTTCCTGGCCGTCGGCGACTTCGGCGTCGGCATCGCCTCCGGTGCCGACGGGATGCGGCAGCTCGCCGTTGCCCGCACGATGCAGCGGTTGGCAGACGCGTTCGACATCCGGTTCGTCGTCGGCCTCGGCGACTCGATCTACCACGGGCCGGGCGGCCCGCAGGACGCCACCGGCGCCTTCGACGAGGACTGGTGGCTCACCTTCTTCCAACCGTACCGGTACCTGTTCGACCACCTCCCCTTCTACCCGACCGCCGGCAACCACGACAGCTCGGACACCGAGGCCAGTGACGACCGGGAGCAGCTCGAGGACAACCTCTACCTGCGCAGCCGGTTCGGGCCGCGGGAGGAGGCCGGACGGGCGTCGATCGACCCCGGCCTGTTCTACCGGCTGCGGGTCGGCTCGCTGCTGGAGTTGGTCTGCGTCGACACCACCTGGGGAGCCGAGCGGGGCCTGCACTGGTTCGACGAGCCCGGACAGCGGGGGTGGCTGGAGCGGACCCTGGCCAGCAGTAACGCGGTGTGGCAGGTGCCGTTCTCGCACCACCCCGCCTACTGCGCGGGACCCAACCACGAGTCCATGCCGGAACAACTGCAACGGCTGGTGCCGCTGTACCGGCGCCACGGCGTCCGGCTGCTGCTGCACGGCCACGAGCACAACTTCCAGCACGGGCAGGTCGACGAGCTGCAGTACGTGGTGTCCGGCGCGGGCGGGAAGCTGGACGAGAGGACACCGGTCGGTCTCGCGGAGGCCGGCACGCTGTCCTGGGCCGCCGTGCCGCACTGCCTGCTCGTGCACGTGACGCCGGACCGGCTGGTCGTGATCCCGTACGGGCCGACATCGCCGGGAGCCACGCCGGTCCCCGTCGCCCGCCGGCGACCTGACGGGACGGTGACCCACGAGCCGATCACCATCCCCCTGCACTGACCCTTGCGAAACTGTCCGCACCGACGAGGGAGGGCAACAGATCATGGGTAGACGAACGGTGGCCGTGCTGACGGTGGGGGGCGTGGCGGGGATCTTCCTGGCCGCCGGCTGCGCATTCCGGGAGTCGATCTGCTCCTCCGGTGAGTACCCGGTGGCAGCGGTGCGGAGCACTACCGGCCGGACCTGCGTCGAGGACGGACAAGCGCCGCCCGCCGGCTTCGTGCAGTTCCCCGAGGGCAAGGTTCCGCAGCACGTCGGCGACGAGTGGGACCGGTACTGGGCCGAGCACATGCTGGACGAGAACGGTCGCGAGCTCGGCGTATGAACGTGGATCGGCGCTCTGCCTCGGCCGGTTCGCCAGGCAGGATTCAACGTGGCGGCGCGTCGATCGGGAATCGCTCGTGCCCCAGCACGGCGAGCAGTTTCAGCTTCTCGTAGCCCTCGCTGCGCGGCGGCGCGGTGAGCACGAGCAGGGCCTGGGACTGGTCCTCGGTGAACAGCGCCTGGCAGTCGAGCTCGATCGGGCCGAGCTCGGGATGGATGAGCGTCTTGTGGTCCGCGAAGCGCTGGGCGACCTCGTGGCGGTCCCACAGCTCGGCGAAGTCCGGGCTCGCCTTCTGCAGCGCCCGTACGATCTCGCCCGCACGCGACTGCGGGCCCATCGACCCGTACGCGGCACGCAGGTTGGCGACCTGGGCGCGGCTCTGCCGGTCGCGGTCCGGCTCGGGGTAGCGCAGCCGCTCCGCGGGATCGGTGAACCACCGGTAGATCTCGCTGCGGGCGAGCCCCGTGTGGCCCGATCTGTCGCCGAACAGGGCGTCGGCCATCCGGTTCTGCACGAGTGTCTCGCCGAGGTTGGACAGGACCAGGGCCGGGGTGTCGTCGAGCCGGTCCAGCACGCGCAGCAGCGCCGGGGCGACGTGTGTCGTGGTGGACACGGTGGCCGGGGCGTTGTGCCCCGCAACCCGGAACAGGTAGTCGCGTTCGTCGCTCGTGAGCCGCAGCGCCCGCGCGAGCGACGCGAGCATCTGCGGGCTCGGCTGCGGGCCGCGCTGCTGTTCGAGGCGGGTGTAGTAGTCGGTCGACATGGCGGCGAGGGCGGCCACCTCCTCCCGTCGCAGGCCCGGCGCGCGCCGGCGCGCGCCCGCCACCAGCCCGACGTCCCCGGGCTGCAGGGACTCCCGGCGGCGGCGCAGGAAATCGGCCAGTGCTGCACGGTCCATGATCTGAGTATCCGGCGGCGGCGGGCGCGAACCAGGGATTGCCGATCCCCCGACAAGCGGTCTCTGCCCCCGAACGGCACGGCGGACCAGGGTTGGTTCATGAACATCTCCGGAAACACCATCTTCATCCCCGGCTCCACCACCGGTATCGGCCTCGCCCTCGCGCTCGCGCTGAAGGACAGAGGCAACAGGGTGATCGTCGGCGGCCGGCGCGTGGACCTGCTCGAGCAGATCGCCGCGGAACATCCCGAGATCGACACCGTCACGATCGACACGGCGGATCCCGCGAGCGTCGACGCGGCCGCCAAGGAGGTGTTGAACAGACACCCGGACCTCAACGTCCTGGTCACGATGGCCGGCATCATGCGCGTCGAGGACTGGCGCCAGCCCGCATCGTTCCTCGCGTCCGCCGAATCGATCATCACGACCAACGTGCTCGGCCCGATCCGCCTCATCGCCGCGTTCGTCGAACACCTGCGGGCGCAGCCGGACGCCACCATCATGACCGTCTCGTCGGGCCTCGCCTTCGCACCGCTCAAGGTCACCCCGAGCTACAACGCGTCGAAGGCCGCGATCCACATGCTCAGCGAGTCGATCCGGCTGCAACTGGCCGACACGACCGTGAAGGTCGTGGAACTGGAGCCGCCGGCCGTGCGTACGTCGCTTCTGCCCGGGCAGGAGAACAGCGAGTTCGCGATGCCGCTGGACGAGTTCGTGACCGAGGTCGTCGGGCTGATCGAGTCACAACCGGACGCGAAGGAGGTCCAGGTCGCACGCGTGAAGTTCCTCCGCTACGGCGAGGCGCGCGGGGACTACGACCAGGTCGTCGCGACCCTCAACGGGGCCGACCCGCACGGACAGTAGCCCCGAGGGCGAAGTTCCTGCTGACGGCATACCAGAACGCCTTGCGGGGTAGAAGGACGTCACTACGTCCCTGGTCACACGGGCGGATCGGCCCGACCGGCAGGGGAGGCCCGACGCCGCGCCGCTACCGGCGCCCACACGGGCTGATCAGGCGGATGAAGGGAGGTCGATCACAATGTTCCACGGTGGATCCGATCGTCGACAAACGGGTGGCGTCAGCGGCCCGACCGCCGGCGGCGCCGTACGTCGGGCCGGGTGAGCACGATGCCCGTGTACCCCGCGCCCCGTCCGGTGCCCGCCGAGCCCACGGTTCCCGGCCGGTACGTGCTCTACCTGCGCGACCGGCTGCTGGAGGCCGAGGCCAGCCTGACCGCCATGACCGAGAAGTACGAGCGGACCAAGGCCCGGTTCGACCGCTGCTACGCGCGGCAGGGCATCACGCCCGAGGCCGACATCGTCAACTACATCAACGCCAAAGCGATGAACCCCGAGCTGAAGTTCTGGTACGCCAAGGTGGAGCACTTCCAGCGGGAGGTCACCGCCTACAGTGCCGCGCTGACCGGGCTGGAGGCCGCCGGACGGATGCTGGCCGCGGACGGTCGTCGGCGTCCCGCGGAGAGCGGGCGGGTCCGGCCCGGTCGGCGGGACCTCAACCGCGCCAGCTGATCCCCTGCGCGTCCGGTCAGAGGGCGGACGTCAGGGTGACCAGGACGCTCGGGTGATCGGTCGTCCCGCCCATGTCGATCGACCTGCTCGACTGGACGGTGAGGTCGGTCGTGGCGGTGATCTGCTGCACGGCGCCGTCGTCGGCACGCGGGTGGTCCGGCGGTACGCAGGACCGCACGTCGGGTGTGCCGCCCTGCCGGAGGTTGAGGTCGCCGCCCAGCACGAGAGGCCGGCGGGGATCGGTCGACCGCACGGCCGGGAGAACGGTGTCGAACAGGTGGCGGCACTGGCCGAGGGCCGCGGTCGTGCTGAAGGCCGCCAGGTGGGTGGTGCAGGCATGCACGACGGTCGCGGAGACGCAGAGCCAGGCCCGTTCCTCCGGGTCCGCGAGGTCCTGCGTCGGATGGATGCCGGCATGCACCACATGCCCGCCGCGTGGTGTGAACACCAGCAGTCCGATGCCGTACGGCTGGCCGTTGCGACACCGCGTCGCGTCGCCGCTCGGGCGGTCCCCGGCGGCCTGGAAGGCCGACACGACGGTGCCGCCGACGCGGACGTCGGCCAGCGCTCGCCTGAGGGGCTGGACGTCGTCCCGGCAGATCTCGTTCAGGGTGACCACGTCCGGTTCCTCGGCGCGGATCACCTCGACGGCCCCGGCCACCGACCGGCCCGTGTAGCAGCCGGCCCGGCCGCTGTTGCACAGGTTCATCTGGAGCACCCGCAGCGACGTCGACCCGGCCGTGCCCGCCGTCGTCGACCCCGCCGGCACCGCGACGGCGACGGTCAGGAGCAGGACGGCGACCACTCGCCGGAGACCGCGGTACCGAGACTCCACGACGCACCGCCTCGGGGTGGGGGTGCGCGAAGCGTATCGCGTCCGGGGCAGGTCATCCCGTGCAGCGCGACGCGCGACGGGCAAGGATGTCGCCATGACCGATCCTGTTCTCGCGTCCGCACCGCCCGACCGTGTCGTCGTCACCGGGGCCGCCGGGAAACTCGGTCGCGCCGTGGTCGCGCACCTGCGCAACATGGGTGTCGACGTGCTGGCCGTGGACCGCGCCCCCGGAGGTGATCCCCGCGACGTCCACGGCGAGTTCCTTCTCGTCGACCTCACCGACTTCGGGCAGGTGGTGGAGGCCTTCACCGGGGGCGCCGACGAGCACGCGGGCGGGGTCCAGGCGGTGGTGCACCTGGCGGCGGTTCCCGCCCCCGGGCTGCTGCCCAACGCGACCACCTTCGCGAACAACTCCGCCGCGACGTACAACGTCTTCGCGGCGGCGCGCACCGCGGGGATCAGGCGGGTGGTGTGGGCGTCGAGCGAGACGGTTCTCGGGTTGCCGTTCGACACTCCGCCGCCGTACGCGCCGGTCGACGAGGAGTACCCGCCGCGTCCCGAGTCGACGTACTCGCTGAACAAGGCGCTCGAGGAGGAGATGGCACGGCACTTCTGCCGGTGGGACCCCGAGCTGGTCATGGTGGGCCTGCGGTTCTCCAACGTCATGGACGTCGAGGACTACGCCGGGTTCCCGTCCTTCGACGCCGATCCTCTCCTGCGGCGATGGAACCTGTGGGGCTACATCGACGCCCGAGACGGGGCCCGGGCGGTCGAGCGGGCACTTGCCCACGACCGGCCCGGCGCGGACGTCTTCATCATCGCCAATGCCGACACCGTCATGAGCAGGTCCAGTGCCAGTCTCATGGCCGAGGTCTACCCGGGCGTCGAGGTCCGGAAGGAGCTCGGCGAGCACGAGACGCTGCTCAGCATCGACAAGGCGCGACGCGTGCTGGGCTACGAGCCTCGGCACTCCTGGCGGGACCACGTGGACCCCACGGGTCGTTGACTCGAGATGTACCGCGGCCCGCGACGGGAAGGACCACGACAGATGACGGACCAGGGCGTACGGGAGGCCGCGGACCTGCTTCGGCGGGCCCTGCGGGCCGTGATCTTCACCGGGGCCGGAATGTCGGCCGAGAGTGGTGTGCCGACGTTCCGCGACGCCCTCACCGGGCTGTGGCAGCAGTTCGACGCCCAGGCTCTCGCCACGCCGCAGGCGTTCCACGACGACCCCGCCCTCGTGTGGGGCTGGTACGAGTGGCGGCGAACCGCCGTCGCGCGGGCGCGACCGAACGCCGGACACGTGGCCGTCGCCGCGATCGAGGCCCGCGTGCCGCACGCCGTCGTCGTCACGCAGAACGTGGACGACCTGCACGAGCGGGCCGGGTCGGTGGATCCGGTCCATCTGCACGGCAGCCTGTTCGCGCCGCGGTGTTCGGCGTGCGCCCGTCCGGCATGGGCGGCGGACGGGCTGGGGGAGGAGCCGACGGACGGCCGCCGTGTGACCCCGCCGTCCTGCGGGCACTGCTCCGCTCCGATCCGGCCGGGGGTGGTCTGGTTCGGCGAGGCGCTGCCGGAGGACGCGCTGGACACCGCCGTCGACGCCGCCTCGTCCTGCGACGTGCTGCTGACCGTCGGCACCTCCGGCCTGGTGTATCCCGCCGCCGAGATCCCGCAGGTGGCGGCGCGGTTCGGCGCCGCGGTGATCCAGGTCAACCCGCAGGAGACACCGTTGGACGCGGTGACCGCCGTCAACCTGCGCGGTCCGGCCACCGAGGTCCTCCCCGCCCTCGTCCGGGCGGCGTGGGAGGCCGACGACCGGGCCTGACGTCAGCGCTTGGTCGCCGACCCCTTCGCCTGCTCGACCGGATAGCGCGTGGCCGCCTCGTCCAGTTTGGTCAGCGCCGCGTCGACCAGGTCGATACCGAGGACGTCGGCGAGGCGGGTCAGGTAGATCATGACGTCGCCGATCTCGGCCCGTACCCGTGCGCCGGCGTCCGGGGCCGCCATGACCCGACCCGCCTCCTCGGGCGTGAGCCACTGGAACTCGGCCAGCAGCTCACCCACCTCCCCGGCGAGGGCCATCGCGAGGTTCTTCGGTGTGTGGAACTGCTGCCAGTCCCGCTCCTCGGCGAAGGCCCGCACGGCGGCGGTGAGGTGGTCCGTCGTCACGCCAGGCAGTGTGCCAGACGTGCGGGCCGGGCAGCGGAACCCGCGGGAACTGGTGATTTCGCCGATGCGGCGGTCGGGGGGCCCGTCCAACACTGACCCACGTCGATATGTCCCGACCACCAGGGAGTGCCCGACGTGTCATCACCAACCACCACCCGTCCCCGTACCGCCCGCATCGCCCGGCTGGCGGTCGCCGCCGCCCTCGCCGCCGTGGCCGTCCTCGCCGCTCCGGCCGGTCCGGCCCTGGCAGCCAACCCGTACGAGCGGGGCCCCGCCCCGACCGTCGCGCTGCTGGAGGCGAGCCGTGGCCCCTTCGCCACCTCGTCGCTGTCCGTCTCGTCGTGGAGCGTCACCGGCTTCGGCGGCGGCGTCATCTACTACCCGACCACCACCAGCGAGGGCACCTTCGGCGCCATCGCGATCTCTCCCGGCTACACCGCCTCGTGGTCCAGCATCAGCTGGCTCGGCCCCCGGATCGCCTCGCACGGCTTCGTGGTGATCGGGATCGAGACCAACAGCCGGTACGACCAGCCGGCCAGCCGGGGCCAGCAACTGCTCGCCGCCCTCGACTACCTGACGCAGCGCAGCTCGGTGCGGGGCCGGATCGACGCCACCCGTCTGGCCGTGGCGGGCCACTCGATGGGCGGCGGCGGCAGCCTGGAGGCCGCCTCCGACCGCCCGTCGCTGCAGGCCGCCGTGCCGCTGGCGCCGTGGAACCTGGACAAGACCTGGTCCGAGCTCCAGGTGCCGACGCTCATCATCGGCGGCGAGTCCGACAGCATCGCCCCGGTCTCGTCGCACTCCGAGCCGTTCTACGCCAGCATCCCCGCGTCGGCGGAGAAGGCGTACCTCGAACTCAACGGGGCCAGTCACTTCTTCCCGCAGTCGACGAACACGCCCACCGCCCGGCAGATGGTGGCCTGGCTCAAGCGCTTCGTGGACGACGACACCCGCTACGAGCAGTTCCTCTGCCCGGGCCCGACGGGGCTGGCGATCGAGGAGTACCGCAACACCTGCCCGAGCGCCTGACCGGGGACGGCGGGGCGGTCGCCGGACGCGACCGCCCCGCCACACCTTGCGGTCCGCGTGCAAAGACCTGGGCTTGCGCCGACATCGGGGGAATCCGTGGGGAGCAGCCATTCCGAAGATCGAAGGTCTTGACGCGGCATCCCAGAAACGTACACTGCGAGTGTAAATAACTCCCGCCACGAGCGAGGGATGGGTGATGGACGACGGGCTCGCGCTGCACCACGTCGGAGTGCGTTTCGGAGGTCTCACCGCCCTCGACGACGTCTCCCTGCGGGTGCCCCCCGGCCGGGTGGTGGGGGTGATCGGCCCCAACGGGGCCGGCAAGACCACCCTGTTCAACGTCATCTGCGGCTTCGTCCGCCCGGGGTCGGGGTCGCTCACGCTGGACGGCCGGCCGCTGCGACCGCGACCGCACCGGCTCACCCGTCTCGGCATCGCCCGCACCCTCCAGGGCGCCGGCCTCTTCGCCGGGCTGACCGTCCTGGAGAACGTGATGGCCGGCGCCACGCACACCGCGCGGACCGGCTTCCTGCCGGCGCTGCTCGGGCTGCCCCGCAGCGACCGCGACGAGGACCGGCTGCGCCGGCACGCCCTCGACGTCCTCGCCGGCCTGGGCATCGCCGAGCACGCCGCCGCCGCGCCGGGCACGCTCCCCTTCGCCGTACGCCAGCGGGTCGCGCTCGCCCGCGCGCTCGCCGCCCGACCCCGGCTGCTCCTGCTCGACGAGCCGGCCGGTGGCCTCGGCGCCGAGGACATCACCGAGCTGGCGGAGCTGATCCGGCAGCTGCCCCGCCGCGAGAGCGACCCCTGCGCGGTGCTGCTCGTCGAGCACCACATGGACCTGGTCATGGACGTGTGCGACGACCTCGTCGTGCTCGACTTCGGCAAGGTGATCGCCGCCGGCGCCCCCGACGAGGTCCGCGACGATCCGGCCGTCGCCGACGCCTACCTCGGCGCCGCCGTCGACGAGGCAACCACATGACCGACGACGGTCTGCTGGTGGCGCGTGGCCTGGTGGCCGGCTACGGCGCCGCCCCGGTGCTGCACGCCGTCGACCTCACCGTCCCGGCCGGCACCATCGCAGCCGTGGTCGGCGCCAACGGCGCCGGCAAGACCACCCTGCTGCGCACCCTGTCCGGCATGCTGCGCCCGTCCGCCGGCCGGATCCTGCTCGCCGGTGAGGACCTGCGCGGTACGCCGGTGGAGCAGCTGGTCCACCGCGGCATGGCCCACGTGCCGGAGGGGCGCGGCGTCATCGGCGAGCTGACCGTGGACGAGAACCTGCGCCTCGGCGGGCTCTGGCGCCGCGACCGGGCCGACGCCGGCCGGGCCCTCGACGAGGTCTACCAGCTCTTCGAGCCCCTGGCCCGACGCCGCCGGCACCTCGGGCACCAGCTCTCCGGCGGTGAGCGGCAGATGCTCGCGCTCGGCCGCGCGCTGGTCGGCCGGCCCCGCCTGCTGCTGCTCGACGAGCCGTCGCTCGGCCTCGCGCCCCGGGTCGTCGCCCGGACCATGGCCCTGCTGCGACAGCTGCGCGACAGCACCGGGCTGACCGTCCTGCTGGTCGAGCAGAACGTCCGCAGCGCGCTCTCCGTCGCCGACCAGGGCGTGGTGATGTCCCTCGGCCGGGTGGTCACCACCGCACCGGCCGCCGCCCTGAACGACGACGTCGACCTGCGCCACGCCTACCTCGGCTTCTGACCACCCCCCGGAGGAGAACTGTGGACCGCTTCGTCTTCCTCACCCTGGACGGCCTGTCCCGGGGAGCGGTCTACGCCGCGTTCGCGCTGGCCCTGGTGCTGATCTGGCGGGCCGCGCGGGTCGTCAACTTCGCCCAGGGCGCGATGGCGGTCGCCGCCGCGTACGTCGCCTACGGCGTCTCGGCCGCGACCGGCTCGTACTGGCTGGGTTTCCTGGCCGCGCTCGCCGCCGGCCTGCTGTTCGGCGCGGTCGTGGACCGGGCGGTGATGCGGTACGTCGACCACACCTCGCCGCTCAACCCGGTGATCGTCGCCCTCGGGCTGGTGCTGCTGATCCAGGCCGTCCTGGGCATGGTCTACGGCAGCGAGTTCCGGCCCGCGGGCGCGCCCTTCTCCCGAGGCGCGCTCACCGTGGGCGGCCTCGCCCTGCTGTCGCCGTACGACCTGTTCGTCTTCGGCGCGGTCGGGGTGGTGGTGGCCGCGCTCGCCTGGGTCTTCGCCCGCACCCCCGTGGGCCTGCGGATGCGGGCGGCCGCGTTCGCCCCCGAGGTGTCCCGGCTGCTCGGGGTGAACGTGGGCGGCATGCTCACCCTCGGCTGGGCGCTCGCCTCCGGGGTCGGCGCGCTGGCGGCGATGCTGGTCATCCCGACCGAGCTGGGCCTGCACCCGCACGCGATGGACCTGGTCTTCGTCTCGGCGTTCACCGCGGCCGTCGTCGGTGGGCTCGACAGTCCACCAGGGGCGGTGGTCGGCGGGTTGGCCGTCGGCCTGCTGCTGTCGTACGTCAGCGGCTACGCCGGCAGCAATCTCACTCCGCTCGCGGTGCTCGTCCTGCTCCTGGCGGTGCTGCTGGTCCGTCCGGGTGGGCTGTTCGCCACGGTCACCGCGAGGCGGGTGTGAGCGCCACCCGGGCGGCCGTGCCGCCCCGCCAGCGGGCGACCGGGCAGGCCCGGGACGAGATCCCGGCGCGTCGCGGCAGCACCCTGCTGCGGCACCTCGCCGTGGTCCTGGTCGCCGGGCTGCTGCTGCTCGGGCTGAGCTACGCCGTCGAGCCGTTCCGCAACTTCCAGCTCGCCACCGTGGCGGCGTACCTGTGCGCCACCGCCGGGCTGACCGTCCTGACCGGCCTCAACGGCCAACTGTCGCTCGGGCACGGGGCGCTGATGGCCACCGGCGCGTACACCCTCGCCCTGAGCCAGACCGCGTTCGCCGACCGGGGCGTCACCGGTGGCTGGCTGCTGCCGGTCTCCCTCGCCGCCGCCGTCGCGGTCACCGTCTGCGTCGGCGCCGTGGTCGGCGTCGCGGCGGCCCGGCTGCGCGGGCCGTACCTGGCCGGGGTGACCCTGGCCGTGGCGGTCGTGGTGCCGGCGCTGACCGTCACGTTCGACGGCGTCTTCAACGGTGAGCAGGGCCTGTCGGTGTCGGTCGAGCCACCGCCGTTGGGCCTCGGCCCGTACTTCCCGTACGAGCGGTGGCAGTTCTGGATCGCCGCCGCCGTCACCCTGCTCGTCCTGCTGCTGCTGGCCAACCTGGTCCGCAGCCGGTACGGCCGCACCTTCCGGGCGGTCCGCGACGACGAGGTGGCGGCTCGCCTGGCCGGCATCCACGTCGCGCGTACGCAGGTGCTGGCCTTCGTCGTCAGCGCCGCCACCGCCGGACTCGGCGGCGCCCTGCTCGCGGTGCTCGCGCAGAGCGTGTCGCCCGGCGCGTTCTCCCTGACCCTGTCGCTGTTCCTGCTCATGGCCGTGGTGATCGGCGGCCTGGGGCGGCTCGCCGGCGCGGTGTGGGGCGCCGTGCTGCTGGTCGCGCTGCCCGACCTCAGTCACTCGGTGACCGAGCAGCTGACTCTCTCGCCGGCGGCGGCGCAGCGGCTGGAGGGCAACCTCCCGTTGGCGATCTTCGGCGTGACCCTGGTCGTCGTCATGATCGCCGCGCCCGGCGGCGTGCAGGGACTGCTGTCCCGGCTCGGCCGCGCCCTGCTCGCCCGCCGGCCCGGCCGGCGGTCCTGAGGTCCTGGTCCGGCTCCGGTCGGGCGTCCCACCCCCCACCACGTCCGCACGACGAAAGGCCGGTGTTCCATGCACCGTACGGCACGAGGCGGTCTCGCGATCGCCACCACCATCGCCCTGCTCGTCAGCGCCGCCGGCTGCGGCGGCGACGGCGACGGCGGCTCCGGACGCGGGTCGGTGCCCGGCGTCACCGACACCGAGATCGTGGTCGGCACCCACATGCCGCTCACCGGGCCGGCGTCGGCCGGCTACTCGAAGATCGCCCCCGCGACGAAGGCGTACTTCGACTTCGTCAACGCCAACGGGGGCGTGCACGGCCGGAAGATCACGTACAAGATCATGGACGACGGGTACAACCCGGCGACCACCCAGCAGGTCGTCCGCCAGCTCGTGCTCCAGGACAAGGTGTTCGCGATCCTCAACGGGCTCGGTACGCCGACGCACTCGGGCGTGCTGGACTTCCTCAAGAGCAACCGGGTGCCGGACCTCTTCGTCGCCTCCGGCAGCCGCACCTGGGACCAGCCCGAGAAGTATCCCTCGACGTTCGGCTTCAACCCGGACTACACGGTGGAGGGCAAGATCCTCGCCAACCACGTCAAGACGGCCCTTCCCGGGCGCAAGGTCTGCTTCCTCGGCCAGGACGACGACTTCGGGCGCGACAGCCTGGCCGGAGTGGAGAAGGTGCTGGGTGCCGGCGGGGTCGCGGTCAAGCAGACGTACGTCACCAGCAACACCAACGTCGCGCCGCAGATCGGTGCGTTCAAAGCGGGCGGATGCCAGGTGGTCGTGCTCGCCACCGTTCCCGGCTTCACCGCGCTGTCCATCGGCACCGCCGCCCGCCTCGGTTTCCGGCCGCAGTGGGTGGTGTCCAACGTGGGCGCCGACCACCCGACCCTCGCCAAGCAGCTCGGCCAGGCCGCCCCGCTGCTCGAGGGCCTGATCGGCGCCAACTACCTGCCGATGCAGAACGCCACGACCGACCCGTGGATCCAGCTCTTCACGAGAGTCAACAAGGAGTACAACGGGGACGCGCCGTTCGACGGCAACACCGTCTACGGCATGGCCGTCGGGTACCTCTTCGTGCAGGTGCTGCTCGCCGCAGGCAAGGACCTCACCCGCGAGTCGGTGGTCGAGGCGGTCCGCAGGGGTGGCTACCAGGGGCCCGGTCTGGCGCCGCTGCGCTACTCCGCCACCGACCACTCCGGATACGGTGGGCAGCGGCTGACCCGGGTCACCGGGGGAGTGCAGAGCTACTTCGGGCCGGCGTACGAGACCGACGAGGGGGACGGGGCGGTGCGCGAGTACACCGCGACGACGGCCCCGCCGCCGGCCAACGGCGTACCGACCGCGTCCTGACCCGCCACCGCCCGGCCCGGTCGCGGCATCGTCGCCGTCGACCGGGCCGGGCGTTGACCGGCAGCGGTGAACCTCCTACTATTTGCACTGTGAATGCAAATTCAGGTCGTCTCGCCGTCCGCGTCGCCCTCGTCACCGGAGCCAGTCGCGGGATCGGGCTGGCCATCGCGCAGCTTCTCGTCGCCGAGGGCGCCCGGGTCGGCCTCACCGCCCGGCACCCGGACGCACTGGACGACCGGACGGGCCACCGGATGAGCGCCGCGGCGACCGGGGCGCCGCCGCCCGTCGCGGAGGCGGCACCCGTCGGCCCGCGTCTAGACTCGCCCGTGCCGCAGGAGACGCCGTGGCGGCGGTGAGGGGGCAGGGGCGGATGGGCCGGGCCGAGGTACCGGAACGGGTCGACGGGCGGACCGCCCGCGCCGAGCGCACCCGGGCGGCGATCGTCGAGGCGCACCTCGCCCTCATCTCCGAGGGGGACCTCCGGCCGACCGGCGAGCGGATCGCCGAGCGGGCCGGTGTGTCGCTGCGGACGCTCTGGACCAACTTCAAGGACATGGAGACCCTCTTCGAGGCCAGCGGCGCGGAGGTGCTCCGCCAGCAGGACGCCGCGTACCGGCCGATCTCGCCCGCGCTGCCGCTGGCCCGGCGGGTCGACGCGTACTGCCGGCAGCGGGCCCGGCTGCTCCAGCTCATCGCGCCGTCGGCGCGGGCCGCGCAGATGCGCGAGCCGGTCTCCGGGCAGTTGCGCCGCAACCGGCTCAAGCACATCGAACGGGTCCGGGACGAGATCGAGGAACTCTTCGCCGCCGAGTTGGCGCTGGCCGGGCCGGGCCGGGGGCAGTTGGTCGACGCGATCGTCGCGGCCAGCATGTGGCCGGCGTGGTCGATGCTGCGCGACGGCCTGGGGCTGGGCGTGGACGCGGCGCGGGCGGTGATGGCCCGTACGGTGGGCGCGCTGCTGGCCGAGATCGCCGACCACTGACCCGGTAACTCTTTCCAACGGGTTACCGATAGGTGAAACTGGATGCATGGTTGATGCATCACAAGTGCAATTAACCGTGCTGCGGGGCCGGGACGACGAGTGCCACGCGATCCACCGGCTGCTCGCCGGTCTGCCCGACGGCGGGGGCGCCCTGGTCTTCCACGGCGAGCCGGGATCCGGCCGCAGCGCGCTGGTCGCGCACGCCCAGCGGCACGCCCACGGGTGCACCGTGCTGGCCGGGACCGGTCTGGCCCAGGAGGCGGACCTGCCGTACGCCGGGCTGCAGCGCCTCCTGGACCCGGTGCTCGACCGGATCGGTACGCTGCCCGGCCCGCAGGCGCGACTGCTGCGCCGGACGGTACGCGGTGCCGGCTGCCCCGCCGAGCGTCGCCTGGCGCTCAGCCTGGCCGTGCTGCGCCTGCTCGCGACCGTCGCGCGGGACCGCCCGCTGCTCTGCACGATGGACGACGTCGACCGGGGTGACCGGCCGACCGCGGAGACGCTGGCGTTCGTCGCTCGACGGCTGCGCCGGCTGCCGGTCGCCGTCCTGCTCACCGCGGCGACCGCCCCGCCGGACGGGGTGCCGCACCACCGGTTGCGACCGCTGGACGAACGGGCCGGAGCCGACCTGCTGGCCGACCTGCTGCCCGAACCGCCGCCCACGCCGGTGGCCGCGGCGCTCACCGCCGCCGCGGGCGGCAACCCCCAGGCGCTGGTCGACCTCGCCGGCGTGCTCAACCCCGAGCAGTGCCGGGGCGACGAGCCGCTTCCCGTCGCGCCGCCCGCCGACGGCGCGCTGGGCCGCGCCTACCGGGCCCGGCTCGACCAGTTGCCCACCGACACCCGCCGGGTGCTGCTGCTCGCCGCGCTCGACCCCGACGGGGACCCGGACACCCTGGTCCGGGCGGCCGGAACGACGATCGCCGCGCTCACGCCCGCCGAGGTGGCCGGTCTCGTCCGGGTCGAGGCGCACCGGATCACCTTTCCGCAGCCGGTGGTCCCGGTCGTGGTCGCCGCCGCCGCGCCGCTGGCCGAACGACGAGCGGCGCACCTGCTGCTGGCGAATGCCCTGGACGAGCCGGCCCAGCGCCTGCGTCGGGCCACCCACCGCGCGGCTGCCGCCACCGGCCCCGACCCCGAGCTGGCCGCCGAACTCGAACAGGCGGCGGTCACCGGCGACGTCGGTGGCACCCGTGCGTCGGCCGCCCTGGAGCGGGCTGCCGACCTGACCGGCGATCCGGCCCGCGCCGCCGACCGCCTGCTGACCGCCGCCTCGTACGCCTGGCACGCCGGCTCCCCGCAGCGGGCCCGACACCTCCTGGGCCGCCTGCGCGGCGTACCGGCCGCACCGCCCGCCGCCGCGCGGGCCGCTCTGCTGCACGGGGAGATCGCCCTTCGGTGCGGTCCGGCACGGGCCGCCGTCCCCGCGCTGCTCGACGCGGCGGACGGCCTCGCCGGTACGGACCCGGCGCTGGCGCTGGCCGCCCTGGCCCGCGCCGGTGGGGCGGTCGGCTTCTCCGGCGAGCAGTACCGGTACGCCGACCTCGCCGGCCGGGCGCGGGGCCTGTCCCGTCCGGGTGACCCGCCGGAGACCGAACTGACCAGCGCCTACCTGACCGGGGTGGCCGCGATCCTGCGCGGTGACCACGAGCAGGCCGGGCCGGCGCTGCGCCGGGCCGTCGTGCTCGGCGGGCAGCTCACCGGACCCGCGCTGACGCCCGCCGCGCTGACCTGGGCGGCGGCCGCCGGTCTGCTGGTGGCCGTGGAGGGCGCGGCGCACCGGCTGGCCGACCGCGCCGTCGACGTCGCCCGCGCCCGCGGTGAGCTGTCCGCGCTGCCCCGCGCCCTGGAGTTGCGGGCGATGGCCGAGTACTGGCTGGGCCGGCACGAGGCGGCGGGGGAGAGCTCCCGCGAGGGGCTACGGGTGGCGCGGGCCACCGGCCAGGTCGGCACGGCCGGCGTACACCTGGGCATGCTCGCGGTGCTGGCCGCCGTCCGCGCGGACCGGGAGGCGTGCCTGCGCCGGCTCCGCGAGATCGGCGAGGGGCCGGCGCCGCACAGCCGGCCCCGGGCGCTGGCCCAGTGGGCGCTCGCGGTGCTCGACCTCACCGACGGCCGGCACGAGGCGGCGGCCACCCGGCTGGCCGCGCTGGCCCGGCCCGGCACCGGCCGGGGGCAGGTCCTGGTCCAGGTGATGGCCACCCCGTACCTGGTGGAGGCCGCCGCCCACCTGCCGCACCGGCCGGCGGCGACCGCCGCGCTCGCCGTCTTCGACCGCTGGGCCAGCAGCACGGCGAGCCCGTCGCGGCGCGCCCTGTCCGCCCGGTGCCACGCCCTGCTCGCCCGGCGGGGCAGTACCGAGGCCGAGGAGCGGTTCCGGACCGCGCTCCGCCTGCACCCGCTGGACGCGGGCACCTTCGAGCGGGCGCGCACCGCGCTGCTGTACGGCCGGGAGCTGCGCCGGGCCCGGCGTCCCCGCGACGCCCGGGAGCACCTGCACGACGCCTGGGAGGCGTTCACCCTGCTCGGCGCGACCGCGTGGGCGGACCAGGCCACCGCGGAGCTGCGGGCGGCCGGCGAGTCCGTCGGTGTGGCCGACCCGGCCGCGGTGCGGCTGCTGACCGGCCAGCAGCTGCGGATCGCCCAACTGGTCGCCGAGGGAGCCACCAATCGAGAGGTCGCCGCCCGCATGTTCCTGTCCACGCGGACGGTCGACCATCACCTGCGCAACATCTTCCACCGGCTCGGCATCCGGTCCCGGACCGAACTCGTCCGGGCGCTGAACTAGGCGGTGTCTCGGGGCACGACGACGGTGCGGGCGCCCTCGCCCCGGGCCATCCGCGCGAACGCCGCCGCCGCACCGTCCAGGGTGGTGCGATCGGTGATCAGCGGGGCGAGGTCGAGGCTGCCGTCGAGGACCGCGTGGGCCAGCTCCGGCAGGTCGCGGTCCGGGTCGGAGGACCCGTAGACCGACGAGCGCAGCGTGCGGGCCGAGTGGAAGATCTCCAGCGCGCTGAGCGGGACGACGTCGTCCTTGGCACCCATGCCCACCACGGTCACCTGGCCACCGCGCCGGGCGGCCCGCCACGCGGTACGGATGGTGCTGCCCCGCCCCACGCACTCGAAC
The DNA here is from genome assembly GCF_044465805.1 of Micromonospora sp. NPDC049497. Classification (NCBI taxonomy): domain Bacteria; kingdom Bacillati; phylum Actinomycetota; class Actinomycetes; order Micromonosporales; family Micromonosporaceae; genus Micromonospora; species Micromonospora sp. NPDC049497. The sequence continues at coordinate 132,123 of NZ_JBITMC010000008.1, forward strand.
GCGTGGTCCACGCCCCGGCCGTCGGTCCGCTCCCGTACGGCTCGGCTGATCGTGTCGTCGGCCACCAGGAAGTCGGTGGCGCCGACCGCGAGGGCCAGCTCCGCCTTCGCCGGTGACACGTCGACGGCCAGCACCCGTCCGGCGCCGGCCGCGCGGGCGGCACCGACCACGGACAACCCCACCCCGCCCAGGCCGATCACCGCGACCGACTCGCCCGGGGCGACCCGCGCGGTACGCCGGACCGCGCCGACCCCGGTGAGCACGGCACAGCCGAGCAGCGCCGCCGCCTCGAAGGGCAGCTCGGTGGGGACTCCGATCACGGCCTCCTCGCCCACGACCACCTGCTCGGCGAGGGCGCCGAGGCCGAGCGTGACGTGCAGCGGTTCACCGGCCGCCGTGCGGCCCCGCGCGGCGGCGGGTGAGCCGAGGCGTGCGCAGAGCCACGGCTCGCCGTGCCCGCAGAACCAGCAGCTCCGGCACGGCGGCGCCCAGTTCAGCACCACGTGCGCTCCGGGAGCCACCCGGGTCACGTCCGCGCCGACCTCGACGACGACGCCGGCCGCCTCGTGGCCGAGCGCCAGCGGGTACGGCGCGGCGAGGGTGCCGTTGACCATGGACAGGTCGGAGTGGCAGACCCCGGCGGCCCGGATGTCGACGCGGACCTCGCCGGGACCGGGGGCGGGCAGTTCGACCTCCTCCACGCCGAGCGGGGCGCCGACACCCCGTGCGAGCAGCGCCCTCATCGCTGGATGGCCTTGGTCTGGAGGAACTCGTCCAGCCCGTACCGGCCCAGCTCCCGGCCGAAGCCGGACTGCTTGTAGCCGCCGAACGGTGCGAGCGGGTTGAACGGGGCGCCGTTGACGTCCACCGCGCCGGTCCGCATCCGCCGGGCCACCCGCAGCGCCCGCTCCTCGTCGGCCGACCAGACGGCGCCGGCCAGCCCGTACCGGGAGTTGTTGGCGACCGCCACGGCGTGGTCGTCGTCGTCGACCGGGATCACCGCGAGCACCGGACCGAACACCTCCTCCTGGGCCAGGGCGCTGTCCGGGTCGACGTCGGCGATCACGGTGGGCGCGACGAACCAGCCGCGGTCGGGCACCGGTGCGTCGGGTCCGCCGGCCGCCAGCCGGCCGCCGTCGGCCAACCCCCGGGTGACGTGCCCGAGGACCCGCTCCCGCTGGGCGGCCGAGACCAGCGGACCCATCCGGGTGTCCGGGTCGAACGGGTCACCGAGCCGGTACGCCTGCGCGGCCTTGGCCGCCAGCGTCAGTGCCTCGTCGTAGCGGGACCGGTGCACCAGCATCCGGGTCCACGCGGTGCAGGTCTGTCCCGAGTTGAGGAAGGCGTTGCCGACGCCGACCTTGACCGCGGCGACGAGGTCGGCGTCGTCGAGGACCACGTTGGCGGACTTGCCGCCGAGTTCGAGTGCGACCCGGGCGATCCGGTCCGCGGCCAGGTGCGAGATGCGGCGGCCGGTCGCGGTGGACCCGGTGAAGGAGACCATGTCCACGTCGGGGTGCGCGGCGATGGCCTCGCCGACCACCGGACCGGTGCCGGTGACCAGGTTGACCACCCCCGGCGGGAACCCGGCCTCTGCGATGGCGTCGAACAGCAGGTACGACGCCAGCGGGGTCAACTCGCTCGGCTTGAGCACCACGGTGCACCCGGCGGCGAGCGCCGGGGCGAGCTTCGCCATGACCTGTTGCAGAGGGTAGTTCCAGGGGGTGATCGCGCCGACCACGCCGACGGGCTCCCGGACCACCAGCGAGTTGCCGACGGTCTCCTCGGCGGGCGGCCGGGCGGCCAGGTCCACGTAGCCGCGCAGCACGGTCAGCGGCAGGCCCGCCTGGACCCGGGTGGCCAGCTTCAGCGGGGTGCCCAGCTCCAGGGCGATGGTGCGGCCGATCTCGTCGGCCCGGGCGGTGAGCGCGGCGTGCAGCCGGTCCAGGTGCGCGGCGCGGTCGGCGGGCGCTGTCGCGGCCCAGCCGGCGAAGGCGGCCCGCGCGGCGGCCACCGCCCGGTCGACGTCGGCGGCGGTGCCGGCCGGTACGGTCGCGACGACCTCCTCGGTCGCCGGATTGTGCACCGGCAGTGTCGCCCCGTCGGACGCGGTGACCCACCGGCCGTCGAGGTAGAGGTCGGTCCGTGCGAGATCCATCCGCGCCCCTCACGTCGGTCGCCCGAAACTAGCAGTGCAAGTTTGGACCCTAGTACGCGGGCGCGGCGGGCGGGAGGGGCGGCAGCGGCCCGACGTGCTGCTCGTAGGTGCGGGAGAGCCCGTCGATGAGCGCGTCGAGGCCGAGCGCGAACGCGCCCTCGTCCACCTGGTGCTGGTGCTCGGCGAGCCGGTGGGCCTGGGTGAGGTGCGGGTACTGCTCGGCGTAGAGCCCGGGGTCCTCGACGAAGCCGCGGGCGAACGAGCCCAGCGCGGAACCGGCCACGAAGTACCGCATGAGCGCGCCGATGTGGGTGGCGCGGGCCGGTGGCCAGCCGGCCTCGACCAGTCCTCCGTAGACCGCGTCGGCCATGGCCAGCGCCGCCGGCCGGCGCCCGGGGCCCCGGGCCAGGTACGGCACGATGTGCGGGTGTGCGGCCAGTGCCGCGCGGTAGGAGTACCCCCACCGGCGCAGCGCCTCCCGCCAGTCGACGTGGCCGAAGAACGACACGTCCACCCGGGCGGTGACGCTGTCGGCGACCGCGTCGAGGATCTCGTCCTTGGTGGCGAAGTGGTTGTACAGCGACGGCCCGCGTACGCCCAACTCGGCGGCGAGCCGCCGGGTGGAGAAGCCCTCCAGTCCCTCGGCGTCGATGAGCGCGGCGGCGGCCTCGACGATCCGCTGCCGGCTGAGCAGCGCCTGCCGCGGTCGGGGCATCGCGTCCTCCTCCGCATCTGAAGGTCGGGGTGGGCCGGTGGCCGGTGGGCCGTGGAGAAACTCTGCCACAGGGGGTCTGGACGGAATTAAACTTGCACCGCTAGTTTATGGGCCATGGACCTGCATCTGTCCGCCGAACAGGCAGCGGTCCGCCAGCTCGCCGCCGACTTCGTCGACCGCGAGGTCGTCCCGCACGCGGCGGCCTGGGACCGGCGGGAGCGCGTCGACCCCGCGATCGTCGGCAAGCTCGCCGACCTCGGCTTCCTCGGCCTGACCATCCCCGAGTCCGACGGCGGCTCCGGCGGCGACCACCTCTCCTACTGCCTGGTGCTGGAGGAACTCGGCCGGGGCGACTCCGCGGTCCGCGGCATCGTCTCGGTCTCACTCGGCCTGGTCGCGAAGTCCCTCGCCGCGTACGGGTCCGCCGACCAGCGCGCGCGGTGGTTGCCCCGGCTGTGCTCCGGCACCGCCCTGGGCTGCTTCGCACTGACCGAGCCGGACAGCGGCTCCGACGCCGCCGCGCTGACCACCCGCGCTGTCAGAGACGGCGACGACTGGCTGCTCACCGGCACCAAGACCTTCATCACCAACGGCACCACCGCCGACGTCGCACTGGTCTTCGCCCGCACCGGCGGCCCGGGACACCGCGGCATCAGCGCGTTCCTGGTGCCCACCGACAGCCCCGGCCTCACCCGCCGCGAGATCCACGGCAAGCTGGGACTGCGCGGGCAGGCCACCGGGGAACTGCGCTTCGACGACGTCCGCGTACCCGCCTCCGCGCTCGTCGGCGAGACCGGCGGCGGCTTCCGGCTGGCCCTCGCCACCCTGGCCAAGGGCCGGATGTCGGTCGCCGCCGGCTGCGTCGGCATCGCCCAGGGCTGCCTGGACGCCGCGGTCGGCTACGCCGGTCAGCGCACCCAGTTCGGCAAGCCGATCGCCGGCCACCAGCTGGTGCAGCAGTTGCTCGCCGCCATCGCGGTGGACACCGCCGCCGCGCGTCTGCTGGTGTGGCAGGTGGCCGACCGCATCGACCGGGGCGAACCGTTCGCCACCGAGGCGTCGATGGCCAAGCTCTTCGCCAGCGAGGCCGCCGTCCGCGCGGCGAACAACGCGGTCCAGGTCTTCGGCGGGTACGGCTACATCGACGAGTACCCGGTCGGCAAGTACCTGCGCGACGCCCGCGTCGCCACCCTCTACGAGGGCACCAGCCAGATCCAGCAACTCCTCATCGGACGCGCGCTCACCGGCGTCAACGCCTTCTGACCCTGGAGGAACACATGGACTTCGCGTTGTCCGACGAGCAGCGGGCCATCCGCGACACGGCCCGTGACTTCATCGCCCGGGAGGTCATGCCGCTGGAGCAGGAGCTGCTGCGGCGGGAACGGGCGCACCGGCCCGGCCTGGAACGCGGCGAGCTGCGGGACCTCCAGCTCAAGGCGCGCACGTTCGGCTTCTGGGGCCTCGCCACGCCGGAGGAGTACGGCGGCATGGACCTGCCGGCGATCACCCAGTCGCTGATCTGGACCGAGATCGGCCGGTCGTACGTGCCGTTCCGGTTCGGCGGGGAGGCCGACAACATCCTGTTCAAGGCCAACGAGGAGCAGAAGCGGGAGTTCCTGCTGCCGACGATCGAGGGCGAGCGGCTGAGCTGCTTCGCGATCACCGAGCCCGGCGCCGGGTCGGACGCGGCCAACATCAAGCTCAGCGCCCGCCGTGACGGCGGCGACTGGGTCCTCAACGGAGAGAAGACCTTCATCACCGGCGGGCACGACGCCGACTTCGCCATCGTCATCGCGGTGACCGACCCCGAGAAGGGCGCCCGCCGGGGTGGCGCCACCGCGTTCCTGGTGGACCGGGCGATGGGCTGGCGGTCGGAGTTCATCCAGACGATGGGGGAGGGCGGGCCGGCCGCGCTCGTCTTCGACAACGTGCGGGTGCCCGAGCGCAACATCCTCGGCGAGATCGGGCAGGGCTTCACCCTCGGCATGGAGTGGATCGGCAAGGGCCGCTACACCATCCCCTCGCACGCCATCGGCATCGCCGAGCGGGCGCTGCGGATGGCGATCGACCAGGCCAACACCCGCGAGACGTTCGGCCGACCGATCGGCGAGAACCAGGCGATCCAGTGGATGATCGCCGACTCGGAGACCGAGCTGGAGGCGGCCCGCTGGCTCGTGCTGCGGGCGGCGTGGACGGTGGACCAGGCCATGGATCCCCGGCACGCCTCCTCGATGTGCAAGCTCTACGCCGCCGGCATGGTCAACCGGGTGGTCGACCGGGTGCTCCAGATCCACGGCGGCATGGGCTACACCCGCGAGCTGCCCATCGAGCGCTGGTACCGGCAGGTCCGCCTCTACCGGATCTTCGAGGGCACCGACGAGATGCAACGGCTGATCCTCTCCCGCGACCTGCTGCGCGGCTACACGAAGATCGGAGGACACCTGGCGTGAAGACCTTTCTCTCCATCGACGACCTGGCCGCCTCGGTCGGCGAGACCGTCGGTCCGGGGCCCTGGCTGCGGGTCGACCAGTCCCGGGTCGACCTGTTCGCCGACGCCACCGACGACCACCAGTGGATCCACGTCGACCCCGAGCGGGCCGCGATGGGCCCGTTCGGCGGCACCGTCGCGCACGGTTACCTGACCCTGTCGCTGCTGCCGTCACTGGTCGGCGGGCTGTACCGGGTCGAGGGAGTCGGCATGGGCGTCAACTACGGCCTCAACCGGGTGCGGTTCCCGGCCCCGGTCCGGGTGGGCGGCGCCGTGCGGGCCACCGCGACGATCGGCGAGGTGTCCCCGGTGGACGGCGGCGTCCAGGTGGTCACGGCGGTGAGCGTGGAGAGCGACGCGGGCGGCAAGCCGGTCTGCGTGGCGGAGGCGGTCAGCCGCCTCTACCGGGGTGCCGCCCGCTGACCGACAACGTCGTCCCGATGCCGGCGGTGCCACCCCGCCGGGGGTGCAGGATGGGTACGTGGACAGCGAGCCGGTCGACGTGGCGCCCGAGCAGGCGTTCGGGTGGGCGGTCCTGCGCCAGCGCTGGGAGGCGCTCACCTTCCTGCACTGGGCGGTCGCGCCGGAGGTCGTCGCGCCGCTGCTGCCCGCCGGCACCCGTCCGGACACCCTCGACGGGGTCACCCACGTCGGCCTGATCGGCTTCCGCATGGTCGGGTTGGGCCTTGGACGGGGGCCGGCGGTGCCGTACCTCGGCAGCTTCTGGGAGACCAACGTCCGGCTGTACTCGGTCGACGGCACGGGCCGGCGCGCGGTGGTGTTCCGGTCGCTGGACGCGTCCCGGCTGATCCCGGTGCTGGTCGCCCGGGCGACGCTGGGGCTGCCGTACCGGTGGTCGGCGATGGGCGTGGACCGCGACGGTGACCGGTACACCTACCGGTGCCGGCGCCGCTGGCCGGGGCCGAGGGGTGCGACGAGCCGGATGGTGGTCCGGGTGGGTGCGCCGATCGCCGAGCCGACCCCGCTGGAGCACTTCGTCACCGCCCGCTGGGGGCTGCACACCCGGGCGTACGGGCGCACGCTGCACCTGCCGAACTGGCATCCCCGCTGGCCCCTGCACCGGGCCGAGCTGCTGCACCTGGACGACGACCTGATCACCGCGGCCGGCCTGCCGGCGCCGGTCGGACCACCGGCCAGCGTGCTCTTCTCACCCGGGGTCCCGGTCCGGTTCGGTCCACCGGTCCCGCTGCGCCGGCCCGTCTCCGCTACCGCCGCCGCCCCTCGGCGTCGAGGAGGTCGTTGAGCGCGACCGCGGTGGTGATGAGGGAGAGGTGGCTGAACGCCTGGGGGAAGTTGCCGATCTGCTCGCCGGTGAGGGCGATCTCCTCGGCGTACAGGCGAAGGTGGCTGCTGAAGGTGAACATCTTCTCGAACGTCAGGCGGGCGTCCTCCAGCCGTCCGGAGCAGGCGAGGGCGGCGACGTACCAGAAGGTGCACATGTTGAAGGTGCCCTCGTCTCCGGGAAGCCCGTCGGGCGCGGCGGAGGGCTTGTACCGGTGCACGAGGCTGTCCGAGACCAGGTCCTGGTCGATGGCGCGCAGGGTGGACTGCCACATCGGGTCGGTGGGGGTCACGAAGCCGACCGACGGCATGATGAGCAGCGAGGCGTCGAGGACGTCGGTCTCGTAGCTCTGCACGAAGGTGCGGCGGCCCCGGTGGTAACCCCGCTGCATGATCTGGTTGTAGATGGCGTCGCGGTGCCGGATCCACTGGGTGAGGTCGCCGGGCCGGCCGTGGCGGTTGGACAGGCGGATGGCCCGGTCCAACGCCACCCACGACATCAGCCGCCCGTACGTGTAGTCGCGCGGGTGGCTGCGGCTCTCCCAGATGCCCGCGTCCGGCTGGTCCCAGTTCTCGCAGACCCAGTCGACCATCCGTACGGTGCTGCGCCACACCTGGTGCGACGCGCGGATGCCCTGTTCGTCCGCGAGGTGCATCGCGTCCAGGGCCTCGCCGTGGATGTCGAGCTGGAGCTGGTCGGCCGCGCCGTTGCCGATCCGCACCGGCCCCGATCCGCGGTACCCCTCGAAGTGGTCGAGGACCTCCTCCTCCAGGTCCGACGATCCGTCGACCCGGTACATGATCTTCAGCGGTACGGCGTTGTCGCCGGCCTCGCGGATGCGCTCGTCGAGCCAGTTCATGTACCGGCTCACCTCGTCGGTGAAGCCGAGCCCGAGCAGCGCGCGCACCGAGAAGGAGGTGTCCCGGATCCACGTGTAGCGGTAGTCCCAGTTGCGGGTGCCCCCGATCTCCTCGGGCAGCGCGGCGGTCGGTGCGGCGATCATCGCGCCGGTGGGCGCGTACGTCATGAGCTTCAGCGTGATCGCGGACCGCTCCACCATCTCCCGCCAGCGCCCCGTGTACCGCGAACGGTCGAGCCAGTGCCGCCAGTAGTCACGGGTCTGCTCGAACATCACCTCGATCTCGTCGACCGGGATGACGCGCGGCCCGCGCGCGGCGGCCGACTCCAGCACGGCCCCGCCGGTGTCACCCTCGTGCAGCGTGACGAATCCGACAACGTCCCCGGCGTCGTCGCCGCTCTCCCGTTCCCGCAGCAGTCGCCGGACCTTGCCGACCGGGTTCAGCGTCAGTTCCAGCGAGGGGTTGCGGAAGACGTACCCCTCGTACCGGACCTCCAGGTCGTGGCGCTGGCGGCCGTAGTCGAACCGGGGGCGGCACTCCACCTTGAAGCGCATGCTGCCCCGGATCATCCGCACCATCCGCACCAGCCGGTGCCGGTTGGTCGCCCGTTCGCCGGTGACCGGCATGAAGTCGGTGATCTCCGCGACGCCGTCGGTGCTGATGAACCGGGTGATCAGGATGGGCGTGTCAGGCAGGTAGAGCTGCTTGCTCACGTAGCGCACACCGTCCGGGGCGATACCGAAGTAGCCGCCGCGCTCGGAGTCCAGCAGAGCGCCGAAGACGCTGGGCGAGTCGAAGCGCGGCAGGCAGAACCAGTCGACGGTGCCGTTCCGGGTGACCAGCGCGGCGGTCTGGAGGTCACCGATGAGGCCGTGGTCCTCGATGGGTGCGTACCCCCGCATGCCGGCCTCCCCGTTCACCCACGACCCTCAGACCGCACCGTAAACGCGGCGAGCGGTCGCCGGGGCGCGGACGCCCACACAACACCCACCCGGGTACGAGGACCGACTTCTGTCACTAGCGGACAGAAGTAGCGTCCATCCGACCGGAAAGTATCGACGTGAGTCACAAAAGGCGGCTAGGCTGCCCCTCGTCGTACATCGACAGGAGGTGATCCGGGTGTCGCGTCGCACCGGCAAGCCGTCGTACCTGCTCAACGCCCCGGCCGGTCGCGGACCCGGCCGGTCGCGCCGGGTCGTCGTCGCCGTCGCGGTCGGGCTCGCGGTGGCCCTGCTCGGCGGGGTGAGCGGCTGGAGCCTCGCGCGACCGGACGGCACCGAGGCCGCGATCGCCGACCTCCGTGCGGCCGAGGCGCGCCGGGACGCCCAGCAGATCACCGACCTCACCGCGACGGCCCGCCGCGCCCGCGACGAACTCGCCCCGATCCTCACCGCCATCGACGCCGGAGCGGCGGACGCCGCGACCGTCCGCGAGTGGCAGCAGGCCGCGCGCCGCGCGGCCGAGCCGTTCGCCAACCCGCCGTCGGGCACCACCGCGACCAACGTCGCCCGGGGCGGGTTGCGCAGCGCCGTGGACCAGGCGGTCCTCGCCGTCGACACCTACGCGGTCGCCGTCGGCGCCCCGGCGCCCCAGCGCGCGGCGCTGACCGACCTGGCGAAACGCCAGGCCGAGGGCGCCGCGGCCGTCTGGGCGGTCGCGGCCACGCAACTCGACCAGATCAACATCGATGCCGGGTACGGCCACCAGCACGTCTTCCTCGGCACCGACGCGGACGGTGGACACGGTGCGGACGGGGCGGCCGAGGGCAGCGGCGGCTGACGCCGGGGTGCGCCCCCTTCAGTTCGGGCGGTGCCGCCGATCCTGCGAGCGCTCGTGTCGCCGCAGCGCCCGCTCGTGGGCGCAGTCGAGGAGGCGGTTCACCTCGTCACGGCTGCCGGTGGCCGGGTTGAGCACGCACGCCCAGCCGTACCCGCCGTACACCGGGTGGGGGATGACCCGGTCGAGGGCCGTGAAGTCGACCGACGCGCGGTGGCCGGCGAACTCGGCCGGCGGGTGGCCGAAGAGGCGCGCGAACTCCGCGCGCCCGAGCTCGATGCTCAACCGGAAGACGCCGGGCCGGTCGAGCCGGGATTCCTCGTCGGAGCCCGCGTAGTCGTGCTCGATGATCGTGGCGAACGGTCGGCGGCGGTCCGGGCCGACGTAGAAGAAGCGGTCGCCCCAGGTCGACGGGGGAGCCCCCGACGTTTCGTCCGCCCGCAGCACCTCGACCTGCGGGAGGGCGAGGATGTGCGCGGCGATGTCGTCGGCGTCTGACGAGGGTGCGGGTGAAGAAGCCATGACCTTAACCGTATCGTTGAACGAGCTTTTGATACTTTGATCGCGTGCCAGCTCGGATAGGACCTCTGAACCCTCAAGCCGCGCGACACACGTACCGACCGGTGGACCTCGCCCGCGAGCACGGCCTCTCCACCCAGGCGGTCCGCAACTACGAGCACGACGGCGTCCTCCCCGCCGCCCGGCGCACCCCCAGCGGTTACCGCGTCTACACCGAGGCGCACGCCGTCGCCCTGCGCGCCTACCTCGCCCTCGTACCCGCGCACGGGTACGCCGCGAGCGCCGACATCATGCGCGCCGCCATCCGGGGCGACGTCGACGGCGCCCTGCGCGCCATTGACCACAGCCACGCGCAGTTGCTGCGCGACCGGGAGGTGCTCGACGCGGTCGCGGCGACGGTCGAGGCGCTGACCACCGCACCGGTGGCGGCCCGGCCCGACCGGCCGCTGCCCGTCGGTGCCCTGGCCCACCGGCTCGGCGTGACACCGGCGACGCTGCGCAAATGGGAACGGGCCGGCGTCCTGGTTCCGCCCCGCGACCCGGCCAGCCGGCAGCGCCTGTACCGCCCCGACGACGTCCGAGACGCCGACCTGGCCCACCTCCTGCGCCGGGGCGGCTACCGGCTGGACCACATCGCGACCGTCCTGCGGCAGGTACGCGCCGCCGAGGGCGCGACACCCCTGGCCGCGTCGTTGGACGCGTGGCGGCAACGGCTGACCGCCCGGGGGCACGCCATGCTGGTGGCCGCCGGCCGCCTCGCCGACTACCTCGACCTGTCGCGCCCGGGCTCCTGATCCCTACACTGCCGCCGTGGTCAAAGGGCTGCTGCTCGACTTCTACGGCACGGTGGTCGAGGACGACGACGCCGTCGTCGCCGACATCGCCGGGCAGGTCGCCCGGGGAGCGTCCACCCCGACCCGCGCCCCCGAGGTGGTCGAGGCGTGGCAGCGCAAGTACGCACTCATCGCCGAGGGGCCACCGTTCCGGCCCCTGCGGGCCAGTGCCCTGGCCAGTCTGGCAGCGGTGCTGGCGGAGGTCGGTTGCGGCGGCGACCCGGCCGCGCTGTGCGCGGCGCAGTTCGCGTACTGGCGGTCCCCGCCGCTGCGTCCCGGCAGCCGCGCGTTCCTCGCCTCGGTCCCGGTCCCGGTCTGCGTGGTCTCCGACGCCGACCGGGACGACCTGGACGCGGCGATGGCCCGGCACGGGCTGGCCTTCGACGCCGTCGTGTGCAGCGAGGACGTGGGCGCGTACAAGCCGGACCGGGCGATGTTCGACGCGGCGCTCGACGCGCTGGGGCTGGCGCCGCACGAGGTGGTGCACGTCGGTGACTCCCTCCGGTCGGACGTCGCCGGTGCGCACGCGGCGGGCATCCGCGCCGGCTGGGTCAACCGATTCGGGCGACCGGACACCGACGGCGCCCTCGCGGCGTTCGTGCTCACCGACCTGTCCGGCCTGGGACCCCACCTCGAACAGGGGTGAGCCGTCCGTCCCGACGGTCGCTCACGTCGACCGCGCATCGGAGACTGGCCGCTGCGAGCCGGGGCTGGGGCTGAGGCGGCCGACCGGCGCGGACGTGAATGCTCAGCGCGCCGGGCACCGGTCGCCTTCCATGACGATCTCGACGTCGATTCTTGTTTCGTACGTGGCGTCGGCGGGGGGCCGGGGAAGTTCGGCCACGGCGATCTCGAAATGCATTGGCTGCTGCGCGTCCGGACGACGCACCCATACATACAGCCGGTCAGTGGACTCGGCAGCCGACAACACATACCGGCGCTGACCCTCGCTCATCGACACCCATCCGGACTGAGGAAGCTCTGGAGCGCTGTTCGTGTTGACCTCGATCGGATGTCCGCACCTGTTGGCGGCACCGACGTTGAGCGCGCGTTGGCAACCGGTGAGCGCAAGAAGCACGGCGGTGCCGGCGAGGAGCAGAGAGATTCTCTTCACCCGTAACGACTCCTCCATGGCTTCTCACGGTCTGGCGGGGGGGCCGGCCGCCCTGCGCCTCGTCCTGCTGGACGTATCGGATGCAGCGAGGTACAGCATCGCAGGCGACCTCAGGAAGTCGACGTCCCGACCTGTCGGGCTTGGAGGCGAATATTGGCTGGCCGTTGCCGGCCGTTGCGCCTACCGTGAACGGGCAAGGTCGTTCCGACCCACCGAGGAGTTCCCCGTGAAGCAGTACGCGTACGCCGAAACCCCGCGGCTTCTGCCGCGCGGCGGTGTCGTGCTGCCATCGGCCGGGCGAGTCCTCGGTCGATGTGCCAGCCGGCGCAACTGGAAGTCGGGGTGGCGGCGCAGATAGCGTCAGCGCACAAAGCGCGAAGCCGCCCACCCTTTCAGGGATCGGGCGGCTTCTTCGTCTGAGGGGCGTAGCTCAACTGGTGGAGCAGCGGCCTCCAAAGCCGACGGATGCAGGTTCGAATCCTGTCGCCCCTGCCCGTCGCTCCGACTGCGGTCGGTGGCGTCGGATCTTCTCAATTCCACAGCGGATGGCATGCGCCCGGATCGACACCGGGCGCTGGCAGCAGTACCACCAGGCCCGACTGGCCCAATTGGCAGAGGCGTCCCGTTCAGGGCGGGAAGGGTCGCGGTTCGAATCCGCGGTCGGGTACGTACCTAGCACCACATGCCCCCGTAGCTCAGCGGACAGAGCGCTTGACTACGAATCAAGAGGTCGGACGTTCGATTCGTCCCGGGGGCGCTGTCGGGACATGGCGCAGCCAGGTAGCGCGCTACATCGGGGGTGTAGAAGTCGTCGGTTCAAATCCGGCTGTCCCGACTTCCACGGGTAGTGGCGCAGTTTGGCAGCGCGCTCCGTTCGGGGCGGAGAGGCCGCAGGTTCGAATCCTGCCTACCCGACTCCAGGCGAGTTCGCGCTGCGGCAATGCCCGCCCGTCAGGCGGGGTGCCGTGACTGACCGGGTGTCCGAGTGGTGAGGAAGCCGCCTGCAAAGCGGTGTACGCCGGTTCGAATCCGGTCCTGGTCTCGAAGGTCATCCACTGTGGTGCCGCGCCGGCCCCCCGGCACCGCACCCATCGCGAGAGAGTCGGTCAGGCGTCTCATCGGGCTGCCCACTCCCAGTTCGGACCCTCGTGGACGGCGGCGTACACGTCATCACGCAGGCGGTTGGCCTGCTCGGCGGTGAGGGTCCCGCCGAGGGGCCGCACCACCAGTCGCAGGACGACGTTCACCTGGTCCGGACGCAGGCCCAGCCTGGCACGGGCCGCACGCGGTAGGTGCGCGTAGGGTGTGCTGCTCAGGATCGACATCGACTCCAGGTCGTCGGCCGCGGCGCCGAGTGCGGTACGCACCGCACCGCCGAGCAGTTCGGCGTCCGCGGGGCCGGTCACGACGATGGACAGGTCCCAACGGACAGGGGGGTACGCCGACACCGGCTCCCAGCGGGACAGGTCCACCATCTGCGCGGCGACGCGGGGATCGGCGGAGCGCAGCAGGCGGATGTCGTCAACTCCCTTTCGGAGCATGACCGCACGATCCAGTCCCATGCCCAGCGCGAGGCCGCCCCAGCGTTCCGGGTCCAGACCGGCGCGGGCGAGGACGTGGGGTGCCGCGAGGCCGCACTCGGCCAGTTCGACCCAACCGGTCGCGGTCTCGACGTCGAGTTGCCACCCGTACTCGGTGTAGGGGTGCTTCGCCGTGACCGCTCGCCAGCGCGCTCCCGGCAGGACCGCCTCGACGACCAGCACCGCCATCTCCACGAGGTTCGTGTCCTGCATGCGCGCGGTGGTGATCCGCCACAGGTCCACCTGGTGCGGCGTGCCGACGTGCAGGCGGTCGATGCTGTCCCGGCGGTGGCACAACCCCGGCAGGGCGAGCAGCACGTCGGCTGACGGCTCGTACCGGTGATCGGTGGCCAGCCGGCGCAGAGCGGGAGGGACCCCGGCGGTGGTGTGGCTGCGCAGCATCACGGTTTCGGCCGCGTAGCGGCTGTACCGGGCGTCTCGGGTGATGTCGCCCGAGGCGTAGCCGAGACGGTCGTAGTTGTCCTCGACGGCAACGAGCGGTCGTCGTCGTTGCACATCGACAGCGCACTCCCAGGTCCGGGCCAGGGTCTCGACGACCTCGTCGAGCAGGATCTGCATGGTGTGTGGGCCCTGGCCGGGGTCGGACAGGTCACGTAGTTGCAGGGCGGCGCACAGCTCATCGGCGGTGAGCAGGGTGGTCACGGTCGGTTCCTCTCGTCGGCGGGGTGTGGGCATGAACCCCCGGCCGACGGCGCGTGACGGGCTACCGGCAGACCTCGAAGCCCGCACGGCCGTTCAGCGGCCGGGGGCGGACGAACGGGATCGAGGAGCGCGGCATGGGTCGAGGTTAGCGCCGCAGCAGGAACGCCACCAGCACTTATCGACGGGGGTTGACGCAGCCGGAATCGGCAGGCGGGGCGGGTACAGCCATGCCGGCTGACCCTGGTGATGAGTTGTCGCGCCCGCACCCGTCACACCTACGACGGGACACGACGAGACGGAAGGATGACGTGATGAGTGCGGACACGCGGCGGGAGGAGCGGGGCGTGAGCGGTCTGGGCGAGGTCGACGAGCCGGCGTTCTCGGGGCTGGCCGAGCGGCACCGGCGGGAGCTGCACGTGCACTGCTACCGGATGCTCGGGTCGTTCGAGGACGCCGAGGACACCGTGCAGGAGACGTTCCTGCGCGCCTGGCGGCGGCGGGAGACCTTCGAGGGGCGGTCGACGTTCCGGGCCTGGCTGTACCGGATCGCCACCAACGCCTGCCTGGACCTGCTCGCCAAGTGCCGCCCGGAGCCGGCGACCGGCGGCGAGGTGCGGTGGCTGCAGCCCTACCCGGACCGGCTGCTCGACGAGCTGCCCGCGGGTGACGCGGACGAGCCGGAGACCCTCGCCGTCGCGCGGGAGACGATCGAGCTGGCGTACCTGGTCGCGGTCCAGCACCTTGCCCCGCGCCCACGGGCCGTGCTGATCCTGCGGGACGTGCTCGGCTGGCCGGCGAAGGACGTCGCGGAGCTCCTCGGCGACTCCGTCAACTCGGTGAACAGCGCGCTGCAGCGGGCCCGCGCCGGCATGCGGGAGCACCTGCCCGCCGAGCGGCAGGACTGGACCGGCGGCGAGGCGGACGCAGAGACGCGCAACCTCATACTTCGCTTCACCGACGCGTGCGTGGCCACCGACATCCCAGCGCTGACCTCGATGCTGCGGGACGACGTCCGGTGCTCGATGCCGCCCACGCCCGGCCTGTACGTCGGCCGTGACACGGTGGTGAGCAACTGGGTCGACGAGGGCTTCGAGGGCATGACGGGTCTGCGCGGCGTCCCCACCTCCGTGAACCGGCAGCCCGCCGTCGCGTTCTACCACTGGCGGAAGCGGGAGGACGCGTACCTGCCGCTGACGATCGACGTCCTGCGCGTCACCGGCGGGAAGATCACCGAGATCGTCACCTTCCACGACGACCGGTTCCCGCGGCTCGGGCTGCCGGAGCGCCTGCCGGCGGACGGCACGGAGTAGTGCCGGTGTGGACGCTCGCGCTGCACGGCGGCGCGCGCGTCGCGGTGGTCGCGGCGCAGTGGCGCGACGCGTTCGGCGTCGTCACCCGTGGGCGGGTGCAGCTGGAGCTGCGCGACGGCGAGCCCGGGCCGGTCCTCGAACGCGACGCGGGGTTCTGGCTCCGCGGCACCGGCGTCCGTGCCCTGCGGAACCCCGGCCGTCGCACGGCGAGGGTACGCATCGTCACCCCCGCTGGGTTACGGAATGACGGAGGAACGACATGAACAGCATGGATGACACCGGGGTCGTCGCAGGCCCGGCATCGGGCCGGGCCAGCCACACCCACCGACTCCGCCGGGTCGCCGGCACCGGCTTCCTGGCCGCGCTCGCAGCGATCGTGGCCACCACCCTCGCCGCCGCGCTCGCCCGCGCCGTTGGCGTCGACTTCGAGGTGGACGGTGGCGAGACGATCCCGCTGGCCGGGTTCGCCGTGGTGACCGGCTTCTTCTCGGTCGTGGGCATCGTCATCGCCGTCGCTCTTCTCCGGTGGAGCGCCCGCCCCGCCGAGCGATTCGTGTGGACGGCGGTGTCGCTGACCGCGATCTCGATGGTTCCGCCCCTCCTCTCCGGGGCGAACACCGCCACCACCATCGCCCTCCTCGGGCTACACCTCGTCCCGGCGACCGTGATGATCCCCACCCTGGCGCGGAGCCTCCGCGTCCGGACCGGCTGACGATCCCGCAAGGGGACAACGGGCGGCGCAGGGGGCGTGCGACCCGAATGGATCCCGGCCGGCGCGTCCGGCCGCCGTACGTTCGAGAGAATTTCCGGAAGCGGACCGGGAGCTACCGGGCCACCCGTCCGGACCGTCCGGCCGTCACGAGCGGGACGAGCCGGCCGGCGGTGCGGCCGAGCTGTCCCGGACCACCAGCTCGGTGGAGAGTTCCACCCGGGGGGAGTCGATGCCCTCGCCCTGGGCCAGCCGCAGGACGGTCCGCGCCGCCAGGCGGCCCATCTCGACCAGCGGCTGCCGCACGGTGGTCAGGGGCGGCGAGGCCCACCGCGCCTCGGGCAGGTCGTCGAAGCCGACCACGCTGACGTCGTCCGGGACCCGCAGGCCCCGCCGGCGGATCGCCTCGTAGACGCCGAACGCCATCTGGTCGCTGGCCGCGAAGATGCCCGTCGGCGGGTCGTCGAGGTCGAGCAGCGCGGTCCCGGCGGCGAAGCCGGAGGCGTGGTAGAAGTCGCCGGGGTGGATCAGCCGGTCGTCCACCGCTACGCCGGCGGCCTCCAGTCCCGCCCGGTAGCCGTCGAGGCGGGCCCGGCTGCACAGCAGGTGGGTCGGCCCGGCGACGAAGCCGATCCGCCGGTGCCCGAGCGAGAGCAGGTGTTCGGTCGCGGCGAGCCCGCCGGCCCAGTTGGTGGCGCCGATCGTGGGCACGTCGGTGGAGGGCACCCCGGCCGGGTCGACCACCACCACGGGCACGTTGAGCCGGCGCAGCTGGGCGAAGAGCGGGGGGCTGACGTCGGAGGTCACGAAGATGACCCCGTCGGTCGCCCGCGCCCGCAGGTTCTGCAGCCACTGCCGCGCGGCGGTGGGCTGCCGGTGTATCGCGGAGACCACGGTGCCCACGCCGGCGCCGTGCCCGACGTCCTCCACCCCGCGGATGATCTCCACGGCCCAGGGGCTGTCCAGATCGTTGAAGACCAGGTCGACCAGGCCGGCCGCCTGCACCGTCCGGCTGGCGGGCCGCCGGTAGCCGTGGTGACGCAGCAGCTCCTCGACCCGCTCGCGGGTCCCGGGGGCCACGTCCGAACGTCCGTTGAGCACCCGCGACACGGTCGGCACGGAGACTCCCGCCTCCCGTGCGATGGCGGTGATGGTCACCCTGCGTCCGTCTTCGGCGTCCACCCGCGTCTCCTTCACCTGTTCGGGGCGGGCCGGACGTCGGTGCCCGGGGGCGCACCCCGGACCGGCGTGCCGTCCCACGGGTCATCTTGCCCCACCGGTGGGGGTTGACGACATGGCAGGTCGGTTCTAGCGTTCCCACGAGTTACGGAAATGTTCCGGAAGTTTATCGGACGCCTTTCGGTCGTTCCGATGTGCCGTTCCGATGTGCCGTTCCGATCGCCGTCGCGACGGCGTCCCCCACCACCCCCACCACGAAAGGGCTCGATGATGACAGTACGCACACGGCTGGCCCGGGCCGTCGCGGTCGGCGCCGCGCTCGCCCTGGCACTGCCGCTGGCGGCCTGCGGCGGCGACGACCCCGCCGCCGGCAGCGACGAGATCCACATCCTGGTCTACGGCGACGCCACCAACCGGGTGGAGAAGCAGCTGGTCGACACGTTCAACAAGACGTCCAAGGTCAAGGCCGTGCTGGACACCATCCCCGGCGCGGACTACCAGGCCAAGCTGCAGACCATCATCAACACCAACCAGGCGCCCGACGTCTTCTTCAACTGGGGCGGCGGCAGCATCACGCCGTTCGTCAAGGCGGACCTCCTCATGCCGCTCGACGACATGATCGCCAAGGACCCGGGGCTGAAGGCGAACTTCCTTCCGTCGGTGTTCGACACGGCGGTGGTGGACGGCAAGGCGTACGGGGTGCCGATGCGGGGCACCCAGCCGGTGCTGCTGTTCCACAACAAGAAGGTCCTCGCCGACGCCGGGATCACCCCGCCGCAAACCTGGGACGACCTGCTGGCGGCGGTCAACACGCTGAAGAGCAGGAAGATCACCCCGATCGCCCTCGGCGGCGGCGACCAGTGGCCCACCCAGATGTGGTACCAGTACCTCTACGACCGGGTCGCCGGGCCGGAGCTGTTCGCCAAGGCGCTCGGCGGCGACAAGGGCGTCTGGGAGAGCGCGGAGAGCCGCCGCGCGCTGGAGCTGTTCCGCCAGCTCACCGACGCCGGCGCCTTCGGCACCAACTTCGACTCGGTGAAGTTCACCGACGGCGGGTCGCCCACGCTGCTGTCCAGCGGCAAGGCCGGCTTCGAGCTGATGGGCTCGTGGAACTACTCCACCCACAACGACGCCAACCCCGACTTCGCCGCCAAGGACCTCGGCTGGAGCGCCTTCCCCAGCATTCCGGGTGGCCTGGGCGACCCGGGCAACGTCGCCGGCAACACCAACAACTTCTACTCGGTGCTGAAGAAGACCAAGCACCCGGAAGCGGTGGCCGAGTTCCTCAAGCTCCAGTACTCCGACGAGTTCGTCCAGGCGCAACTGGCCATCGGCAACCTGCCGACCACCACCAACACCGAGAAGTTCCTCGACACCGCCGCCAACCCGGCCTACCTGAAGTTCCAGTTCGACCTGGTCAAGCAGGCACCGTCGTTCCAGCTCTCCTGGGACCAGGCGTACCCGCCGGCCGCGACCAAGACCATCCACACCGCGGTACAGCAGTACACCAACGGTCGGATGGACGCGGACGGATTCATCAAGGCCATGCAGTCCCTCCAGGCCGGCTGACGGAAGAGCGCATGGCCACCACCACCGTTGCTCCCCGCCTCGTGGCGGAGGCGCGCCGGTCCGGACGAAACCCGGGCGGCCACACCCACGGCCGCCCGGGCTTCGCCTGGGCCCTGCCCGCCACCCTCTTCTTCGGCTTCTTCGCGATCGTTCCGCTGCTGCTCGTCGTGGTCCTGTCCCTCATGAGTTGGAGCGGGCTCGGACCGGCGGAGTTCGTCGGCCTGGAAAACTGGCGCCGGCTGGCGGCCGACCCGGTGATGATCCAGAGCCTCTGGCTGAGCGTGCTGCTCACCGCGCTCGGCGTCCTGGTGCAGACACCGCTGAGTCTGGTCATCGGGGTCTGGGCGGCCGGGCAGCAACGCAACCGGGCGGTCCTGTCCGCCATCTTCTTCCTGCCGCTGCTGCTGTCCGCCACCGCCGTCTCGGTGCTCTGGCGGGCGCTGCTGGACCCGAACTTCGGGGTGCCGGGACAGGCCCGGTGGCTCTTCGGCGACGGCAACCTCTTCGGCAGCCGGACCGGGGCGATCGCCGTGCTGGTCTTCGTCGCCAGCTGGCAGTTCATCCCGTTCCACGCCCTGATCTACCAGGGCGCGGCGCGGGCGGTCCCGGCGGTCCTCTACCAGGCGGCCGAGGTCGACGGGGCCGGACGCTGGGGTCAGTTCCGCCACGTCACCCTGCCGCAGCTGCGCAACGCCATGATCACCTCGGTGGTGCTCATGGTGGTCGGCGGGCTGACCACCTTCGACACCGTCCTGATCCTCACCCAGGGCGGACCGGGCACCGACACCACGATCAGCGCCTACTACATGTACGAGCAGGCGTTCCAGCGCTTCGACTTCGGCGCGGGCGCGGCCATCGCGCTGCTGCTGGTGGTGGTCGCCACGATCATCTCGCTGATCGTGGTGCGGGTCTCCGGGTACGACAAGATGCGCAGCACGATGGAGGGCCTGTGACACGCCACCGTCCCAACTGGATCGCGGGTGTGGGGTCGGTGCTCTGGCTGCTGCTGGTGGGCCTGCCGATCTACGTGATGATCGCGGTCACCGTGCAGACCCGGCCCGGCTACGGCCGGAACGGGCCACTCGCCCTGCCCGACACCTTCACCCTCGACAACTACACCGGCGCCTTCACGCAGGGCTTCGGCCGGTACTTCCTCAACACCCTCGTGGTGACCGCGAGCGTCGTGGCGATCGTGCTGCTGCTCGTGCCGCCGCTGGCGTACGCGATCGTCCGCAGTCGCAGCCGGCTCACCTCGGGCGTCTTCCGCCTGTTCCTGCTCGGCCTCGCGATTCCCGCGCAGGCGGTCGTCGTGCCGATCTTCTACCTGATCAGCACGGCCGGCCTCTACGACAACCTGGTCGGCGTCATCCTGCCCACCGCCGCCTTCTCCCTGCCGGTCTGCGCGCTCATCCTCAGCGGCGTCATGCGGGACATCACCAGCGACCTGTACGAGGCCATGGCGATCGACGGCGCCTCACCCGGGCGGATGTTCTGGCAGCTGGTGCTGCCGCTGTCGCGTGGCGGCATCTCCACCATCGCGGTGTTCTCCGCCCTGCAGGCGTGGAACGGCTTCCTCTTCCCCCTCATCCTCACCCAGTCCGACTCCACCAAGGTGATCACGCTGGGCCTCTACAACTTCCAAACGCAGTACGGCATCGACATCCCGGGGCTGCTCGCCGCCGTGGTGCTGTCGATGGTGCCCGTCCTGCTCGTCTACCTGTTCGCCCGCCGGGCCCTCGTACAGGGCCTGATGGGCGTCGGAGGAAAGTGACCGGCGACGTGACCCTGGACATCGAACGAGGCACCGCGATCTGGAACGACCCGTCGTACGACCTGGCCACCCGGGTCGACGCCCTGGTCGCCGCGATGACCCTGGCGGAGAAGGTGGCGCAGCTCTACGGCGTCTGGGTCGGTGCGTCCGCCGACGGGGGCGAGGTCGCGCCGCACCAGCATGAGATGGAGGAGCCGGCCGACCTCGACGCCCTGCTGGACGTCGGGCTGGGCCAGCTGACCCGGCCGTTCGGCACCGCACCGGTCGACCCGGCGCTCGGCGCGCTGTCGCTGCTGCGGACCCAGCAGCGCATCGTCGCCGCCAACCGGTTCGGCATCCCGGCCGTGGCCCACGAGGAGTGCCTCGCCGGCTTCGCCGCGTGGGGCGCCACCGCGTACCCGGTGCCGCTGTCCTGGGGCGCCACGTTCGACCCGGCGCTCATCCGGCGGATGGCCGCCGCCATCGGGGCGGACCTGCGCCGACTGGGCGTGCACCAGGGGCTGGCGCCGGTGCTGGACGTGGTCCGCGACGCCCGCTGGGGCCGGGTGGAGGAGACCCTGGGCGAGGACCCCTACCTGGTGGGGACGGTGGCCACCGCGTACGTCCAGGGGTTGGAGTCGGCGGGCGTGGTCGCCACCCTGAAGCACTTCGTCGGCTACTCCGCCTCCCGTGCCGGGCGCAACCTCGCGCCGGTCGGGATGGGTCCGCGGGAGCGGGCCGACGTGATGCTGCCGCCGTTCGAGATGGCGATCCGCGAGGGCGACGCCCGGTCGGTGATGCACGCCTACACCGACACCGACGGGGTGCCGTCGGCGGCCGACGGGCCTCTGCTGACCGGCCTGCTCCGGGACACCTGGGGGTTCACCGGCACGGTGGTCGCCGACTACTTCGGCATCGGCTTCCTGCACACCCTGCACGGGGTGGCCGGCAGCTGGGGCGAGGCGGCCGGCGCGGCGCTCGCCGCGGGGGTGGACGTCGAGCTGCCCACGGTGAAGACCTTCGGTCCGCCGCTGCACGCGGCGCTCGCCGCCGGGCAGGTCCCGGAGGAGCTGGTCGACCGTGCGGTGCGCCGGGTGCTGCTCCAGAAGGGACAGCTCGGGCTGCTCGACGTCGGGTGGGACCCGGTGCCGCCGGCGCTGGACGGCGTCGACCTCGCCGACCCGGAGGCGGTACGCGGCACCGTCGACCTGGATCCACCGGTGAACCGGGCGCTCGCCCGCGAGGTGGCCGAGCGGGCCGTGGTCCTGCTGCGCAACGACGGCGTCCTGCCGCTGGCCCGGCCGGCGCGGATCGCCGTGGTCGGCCCGCAGGCCGGGAACCCGACCGCGGTGCTCGGCTGCTACTCGTTCCCGGTGCACGTCGGGTCCCAGCACCCGGAGACGCCGGTCGGGATCGAGCTGCCCACCCTCGTGGAGGTGCTGCGCCGCGAGTTCCCGGACAGCGAGGTGGACGTGACCGCCGGTGCGAGCGTCGACGGCCCGGACACCCGCGGGTTCGCCGCCGCGGTCGAGGCGGCCCGGGCGGCGGACGTGGTGATCGCCGCCCTCGGTGACCGGGCCGGGCTGTTCGGCCGGGGCACCAGCGGCGAGGGCTGCGACGTGGAGTCCCTGGCGCTGCCCGGTGTGCAGCAGCACCTGCTCGACGAGCTGTTGGACGTCGGCACCCCGGTGGTGGTGGTGCTGGTCGCCGGCCGGCCGTACGCGCTGGGCCGGGCGGTCGACGAGGCGGCAGCCATCGTGCAGTCCTTCTTTCCCGGCGAGGAGGGACCGGGCGCGATCGCCGGCCTGCTCAGCGGGCGGGTCGAGCCACAGGGACGGTTGCCGGTCAGCGTGCCCCGCCGCACCGGCGGGCAGCCGACCACCTACCTCGCCGCCCGGCTCGGGCAGGCCAGCGACGTGTCGAACCTCGATCCCACACCGGCGTACGGCTTCGGGCACGGGCTCGCGTACACCACGTTCGACTGGTCGGAGCTGGCGGTCGGGCGGGCGGCGGCGTCGACCGACGGTGAGCTGCGGCTGGCCTTCACGCTGCGCAACACCGGCGGCCGGTGGGGCAGCGAGGTGGTGCAGCTGTACGCACACGACCCGGTCGCCTCGGTGGTGCAGCCGGTGCAACGGCTGATCGGCTACCGGCGGGTGTCGCTGGACGCGGGCGCGTCCTGCCGCGTCGAGGTGACGGTCCCGGCCGACCTCTTCTCGTTCACCGGGCGCGACGGGACGCGGATCGTCGAGCCGGGCGAGCTGGAGCTGCGGCTGGCCGCGTCCAGCACCGACCACCGGCTGACGGCGGCGGTCACGCTGCACGGGCCGGTCCGGCCGGTCGACCACACCCGACGGATGCACCCCCGGTTCACCGTGTCGCCGACGGACGGCTGAGCGTCGCGTGTACACCGACCTGCCCGAGGAGCAGCTGCGCGCGTACCGCAGCGGGGTGCGCGAGCCGGCGGACTTCGACCGGTTCTGGGCCACGACCGTCGCCGAGGCCCGCGCCGTCGGCTCGGCGGTACGGGCCGAGCCGGTCGCGGCCGGGCTGGCCGCCGTTGACGTGCACGACGTGACGTTCCCCGGCTTCGCCGGCCAACCCGTCCGGGCCTGGCTGCGGGCGCCGCGCGGGACGGAGACGCCCCTGCCGACCGTCGTTGAGTACGCCGGCTACGGCGGTGGACGGGGGCACCCGTTGGAGAACCTGCTGTGGGCGGTCGCCGGGTTCGCGCACCTGCAGATGGACACCCGGGGGCAGGGCTCGGGGTGGAGCCGCGGTGACACCCCGGATCCCGCCGCCGCCGGACCGGAGGCGCCCGGCGTGGTGACCCGGGGGATCACCGACCCGCGCACCTACTACTACCGCCGGTTGATCGTCGACGCGGTGCGGGCGGTGGACGCCGCGCGGACCCTGCCGGTGGTGGACCCGGCCCGGGTCGCGGTGCTCGGGCACAGCCAGGGTGGTGTCCTGGCGCTGGCGGCCGGCGCGCTGGTGCCGGACCTGCGGGCCGTGGTCGCCGGTGTGCCGTTCCTCTGCGACATCCCGCGCGCCGTCGTCGTCACCGACGCCCACCCGTACCGGGAGATCCGCGACTACCTGGCGATCCACCGGGACGCGGAGGAACGGGTGCTGGCCACCCTGGCGTACGTCGACGGGGTGCACTTCGCCCGGCGGTGCCACCTGCCGGCGCGGTACTCGGTGGCGCTGATGGACGAGATCGTGCCGCCGTCGACCGTGTTCGCCGCCGTCAACGCCCACGCCGGGCCGGCGGAGCTGTCGGTTTGGCGCTACAACGGCCACGAGGCGGGCGGGATCGACGACGACGCGGCGGCACTGCGCTTCCTCGGGGAGCACCTGCACGGGCCCGGGCACGCCGGTGCCCCGCGGCGGGACGGCCCATCCGGGTGAACCGGGCGGTGTCGCCCAGTTGGTGTTGATGCCGACGAGCACCGGCTCGCCGCCCTTGCCGCCACCCGCCGCTGATCCCCGCCGTGGCCGGAGTGTCGGGGGCCGGTTGCGGTGCGGGCGGTCAGGCCGCCGCGCTGGCCTGGATGCTCGGAGTCGACGTCGGCCGCCGCTGAATCGTGGCCGGTGTGGTGGCGCGGGCGGCCTGCAACGCCCGCTGGGCGCTGTTCCACGCGGCGCACGGCCAGGGCTGGTCGGCGCAGAGGAGGATCCGGCACCCGCCGTCCCCGTCCGGTTCGTGGGTGTCCGCCACGGCGAGGGCCAGGTTCCACAGCAGGGGGTCGGTCACCTCGGCGGGACGGTCGGAATCCAGGCTGGACGGGTGGGTGTGAACCTCGGACACGGGTGTTCCCTTCTCACATTCGGCCGGTCCCTGTTCCCCGCTCCCGACGATCACCAAACATCACGGTTCGGCAACGGACCCGTCGGCTTCCGGTGGCGGCGTCAGTCCGGCAGGAGCGGCATCTCGACGCCCGGGTCGCGGCCGAGCAGCACCGCCCGGGTCAGCGCCGCCGAGCCGAACCGGTCCCGGACCGCGTCCACGGCCGCGTCCAGGTCCGCCCCCGGGTCCCGCTCGAACGGCAGCGGCGGCTGGACCGGTGCGTCGTCCAGGTTGCCCACCGACACACCGATCAGCGTGATGCCGCGCCGGCCGATCTCCGGCAGCGCCGCACGCAGGAGCGCCCGCGCGGCACCCAGCAGCGGCGTCGTGTCCGCCGTCGCCTTGGCCAGGGTGTGCGACCGGGTGGCCCGGGTGTAGTCGGCGAACCGCAGCCGCAGCACCACCGTCCGGCCGGACCGCGAGGCGGCCCGCATCCGGCGGGTCACCCGGTCGACCAGCCCCGCCAGGATCGCGTCCAGCTCGGCAGGGGAGTGCGGCGTACGCCCCAGGGCGTGCTGGGCGCCCATCGACGAGCGGCGGCGACCCACCTGCACCGCGCGGGGGTCGCGGTTGTGCGCCAGGGCGTGCAGGTGCCGGCCCGCGCCGCCGCCGAGCAGCGACACCAGGGTCGCCTCGCCGAGCCGTGCGACCTGGCCGACCGTACGCACGCCCCGCTCGCGCAGCTTCGCGGCGCTCACCGGACCGACACCCCACAGCCGCTCGACCGGCAGCGGGTGCAGGAACGCCAGCTCCTCGGCCGGTTCGACGACGAGCAGGCCGTCCGGTTTGGCCACGCCGCTGGCCACCTTCGCGAGGAACTTCGTGCGGGCCACCCCGACGGTGATCGGCAGGCCGACGCTCTCGCGGACCTCCCGCCGGAGGCGGGCCGCCACGTCGGCCGGTGGGCCGACCAGTCGACGCAGGCCGCCGACGTCGAGGAACGCCTCGTCGACGGAGAGCCCCTCGACCAGCGGCGTGGTCTGCCGGAAGACCTCGAACACCGCGCGGCTGGCCGCCGTGTACGCCGACATCCGTGGCGGCACCACCACCGCGTCCGGACACAGCCGCCGGGCCAGGTGCCCGCTCATCGCGCTGCGTACGCCCCGCGCCTTCGCCTCGTAGCTGCACGCCAGCACCACGCCGCCGCCCACGACCACCGGCCGGCCGCGCAGGCGCGGGTCGTCCCGCTGCTCGACCGACGCGTAGAACGCGTCCAGGTCGGCGTGCAGGATGGAGGCGGTGGACGACACGAACACATGTTCGCATGGTTGGGGTTCGCACCGCACTGACCTGCCCGAACGACGGTCACCAGCTCAACGGTCGGTCCGTTCCAGGAGCGTCTTGAGCGCCGTCAGGTCCTTGCGGTTGGCCCGACGCATCGCGGCGGACAGCACCGGCGCGGCGACCGAGGCGAACCCACTCGGCTCACCCCGGTTGCGCAGCGTCATCCGGGTCCGTCCGCCGCCGTGTGGCTCCCACCGGTAGGTGGTCTCCATCGGGAAGGGCCCCTGCGCCGTCCGCATCACCAGGCGCTCGCCCGGAACCAGCTCGACGATCTCGTACGTGTAGGCGAGCCGACGGCCGAGGAAGTGCGCCACGAAGGCGACCCGGGAACCCGGCCGCGCCGGCGGGGGCGTCAACCACTCGACCGACTCGATGTTGACGTACCAGGACGGCGCGTTCGTCGGATCGCCCGCGTACGCGGCCACCTCGACGGGCGGACGGTCGATGACGACCTCGGACACCACATCCACCACCACGGACCCTCCCAGCCCCTCAAATACCCCGACAATCCTCCCACCCCCACCCCCCACCCGACCCCCTGACCGGAGTTGATCAAGAGGTTCGCGTCAGGTCGGGGCCGGATCCTGACGCAAACTCCTTGATCAACGGGGGATGGGGCCCGGTGTGGGTCAGCCCACCGCGGTGGGGGAGGGTGGGGCACTGTCGCCCTGGGGGGCCTCCGGGGTCATCAGGCGGACGATCTCGGCGCGGTCGGTGGCCGACGGCAGGCCCCACTCGGGGTGGTAGCCGTACACCTCGCGCAGCGGCGTGGAGGAGGTGCGGCCGTCGAGGACCTCGATCGCGTCCGTGTCGATCAGGCCGGGGTGCTCCACGCCGCACGCCTCGGCGACCTTGACCAGGTCCCGCCGCAGTGTCTTCACGTAGTTGGCGGCGCGCACCGACTTCAGCGTCGGGTCCAGGCCCCGGGCCAGCCAGGGGTTCTGGGTGGCGACGCCGGTGGGGCAGGTGTCGGTGTGACACTTCTGGGCCTGGATGCAGCCGATCGCCAGCATCGCCTCCCGGCCGACGTTGACCATGTCGCAGCCCAGCGCGAACGCCACCACCGCGTTGTCCGGCAGGCCCAGCTTGCCGGCGCCGACGAAGACCACCTGCTCGTGGAGGTCCCGCTCGGCGAAGACCCGGTAGACCCGGGCGAAGCCCTGCTGGAACGGCAGCGACACCGAGTCGGTGAAGATCAGCGGCGCGGCGCCGGTGCCGCCCTCACCGCCGTCGACGGTCACGAAGTCCACACCCCGGCCCGTGTCCCGCATCAACGTGGTCAGCTCCTCCCAGAAGCCGAGGTCGCCGACGGCGGACTTGATGCCGACCGGCAGGCCGGTCTCGGCGGCGAGCAGCTCCACCCAGTCGAGCAGGCTGTCGCAGTCGGAGAACTCCGCGTGCCGCGACGGGCTGACGCAGTCCTCGCCCTCCGGGATGCCCCGGGTGGCGGCGATCTCCGCCGACACCTTCGCCCCCGGCAGCAGACCACCCAGGCTGGGCTTCGCGCCCTGGCTGAGCTTGACCTCCAGCGCGCGTACCGGAGCGCCGGCCACCAGGTCCCTGAGCCGGCTCAGGTCGAAGCGCCCGTGGGAGTCCCGGCAGCCGAAGTACGCCGTACCGAGCTGGAAGACGAGATCACCGCCCTGGCGGTGGTACGGCGACAGCCCGCCCTCGCCGGTGTTCTGCAGGCAGCCGGCCAGCGCCGCACCCTTGTTCAGTGCGGTGATCGCATTGCCCGACAGCGAGCCGAAGCTCATCCCGGAGATGTTGACGACGGACTCCGGCCGGAACGCCTTCGCCCGGCCGCGCGCGCCGCCGAGGACCTTCGCCGGCGGCAGGCGTACGTCGTGACCCGCCGTCGGGGACGACGGCGGCACCGCCCGGCCGAAGGTCCGGTGCTTGATGATCGGATAGCCCGGGGTGTACTCGATGTCGTTGTCCGTGCCGAAGCCGAAGTAGTTGTTCTCCTGCTTCGCCGACGCGTAGATCCAGCGCCGCTGGTCACGGGTGAACGGCCGCTCCTCGTTGTTGCCCGCCACGATGTACTGCCGCAGCTCCGGCCCGATCGCCTCGAGCAGGTAGCGGGCCCGCCCGATCAGCGGGAAGTTGCGCAGCAGGGCGTGGTCGCGCTGGAGGACGTCGCGGGCGGCGAGGCCCGCGAGGGCGGCGGCGACGACGGGTACGGCTCGACCGGTCCACTTCATGCCAGGGGTGTTTCTCCGCCCGCGCGGCCGGTCAAACGGGGCGCGGGACTCACATCGGCGCGGTGATGTTGACCATCCAGGGCGTGCCGAACCGGTCCTCGCACTGCCCGAACTCGTCGCCCCACATCTGCTTCTCCAGCGGCACGCCGACCGCCCCGCCCGCGGACAACTGCTCCCACCAGCCGCGCAGCTCGTCGGCGTCGTCCCCGCTCAGGGAGATGGTGTTGGCGTTACCGCGCCGGAGCTCCATGCCGGGGGGCAGGTCCGAGGCCATCAGCACGTGACCCGCCGCGGTCCGCAGCAGGCCGTGCATGATCTGGTCGGCGTACGACGGGTCCTCGGTGCCGAACTCGCGGAACGTGGTCAGCGAGAGGTCCCCACCGAACACCCGGTGGTAGAACTCCATCGCCTCCCGTGCGTTGCCGGCGAAGTTCAGGTACGGGTTGAGTTCTGACGCCATGAGCTCCTCCTCGGGGTCGACGGCCGGCGTCATCCTCGCACCACTCCCTGTGGTCGGGAGGGTGTACACGCCGTACGGGTGCGGCGACCCCCCGTGGGCCGCCGCACCCGCACCCGTACGCGTTCGGTCAGTCCCGGAAGGACCGGCGGATCACGCCGCCGACGAGCACGCACCACGTGTCGGTGGTGAGGGAGCCGTCCTGCGGGAGCCCGTGCAGGTCCTGCAACTCCTTGACGGCCTTCTTGGTCGTGTAGTCGTACGCGCCGGTGACCGCGACGTCGGTGTAGCCGCGGAAGTTGAGCAGGTGCTGGATGGCACTCACCGGCAGGCCGGCGGCGTCCTTGACCAGCTCCGGGGCGAGGGTCTCCCAGGTGGGCGCGGTGAGGGTGGCGTCGACGTCGACCGGGATGCCGTTGCGCGCCTGCCAGTCCTGCACGGCGGCGACGGTGGCGGCGTCGAACACGCCGGTGGTCGGCACGGTGTAGCCCCGGTACAGCAGCAGGTACTGCGCGGCGCGGACGGTCGGGGCGCTGACGAACCGCCACACGTCCGGCCAGCGGCGGGCCGGCACGTCGGCCAGGTTCGTGTCGAGTGCGGCGAAGACGCGGCGGCGCAGGGTGGGGAACTGGCGGTAGAAGGCGGCACCCGGGCACTGGGTGGTGCGGAAGTCCCAGTGGCCGAAGATGTCGTGGGCGTGCAGCCCGTACCGCTGGCAGATCGTCACGCAGAGCTTCACCAGCGAGTCCAGCAGCGCGTCCGGGGGCGTCTCGGTGACGTACGTGCCCTCGTTCTCGATGCCGATGGACCGGGTGTTCTCGCCCGGACAGTGTGCGGACACCATCTGCCGGTCGCCGGCGGCCAGCCGCTCCAGGCTGCCGCGCCGTCCCTCCAGGACGTACCCGCCCCGGCTGATGGTGAAGTGCTGGCCGGTGTCGGACCAGCCGTTGCCGTCGATGTGCAGGTTCTGGCAGTCGCGGGCCAGCTTGATCGCCTGCGCCTCCGAGTAGTCGGTGACGTTCGGGAACGCCATGTGGTGCACGATGATCTTGTTGGTGGGGATCGTGCTGACCGACAGCGGGTCGGCGGGCGGGCGGGCGCCCCACTCGTCGCAGCTCAGGATCCAGTCCAGATCGGTGCCGGTCTCGGCCCGCGCGGCGGACGGAAGGGCGAGTTCGGTGCCGACGACCGCGACGGTGGCGGCGCCGAGGCCGGCCCGCAGCAGGGTCCGGCGGTCCAGTTCGGAACGGTCGACGGGCATGGCATCTCCTCGGCGTCCGGCGGTGGGGGTGGGAGCCGCATGAAAATCAGCTCCATGAGCCGTGCGTGCTGTGGAGGATATTGCCAACAAGGCGGCGCGCGCTAGAGGTCACCGTCGATCACATCCCTACAGGACCTGGGAAAGGAACCGCCGCAGGCGAGGATGTTCGGCCGCCTCGAAGATCGCGGCCGGCTCGCCGGCTTCCAGCACCACCCCCCGGTCCATGAAGGCGACGGTGTCGGCCACCTCGCGGGCGAAGCCCATCTCGTGGGTGACCACGATCATCGTCATGCCCCGGGCGGACAGGTCCGCCATCAACGCGAGCACGCCCTTGACCAGCTCCGGGTCCAGCGCCGAGGTCGCCTCGTCGAAGAGCATCACCTGCGGCTGCAACGCCAGCGCGCGGGCGATCGCCACCCGCTGCTGCTGACCGCCGGACAGCTGCGCCGGCCGCGCGTCCGCCTTCGCCGCCAGCCCGACCAGCTCCAGCTGCGTACGGGCGACCGCCACCGCCTCGTCCGCGCCGAGCCGTCGGATGCGCCGCAGGGCGAGGGTGACGTTGCGCAGCACGCTCATGTGCGGGAAGAGGTTGAACTGCTGGAACACCATGCCGACCCGCTGCCGCAGGGCGTCCGGGTCGTCGCGCAGGACGCTGCGCCCGTCCAGCAGCACGTCGCCGCGGTCCGGCTCGATCAGACGGTTGACCGTACGCAGCAGAGTGGACTTGCCGGAGCCGGACGGCCCGATCACGCAGGCGGTCGCACCCCGGGGCACGTCCAGGTCCACGCCGCGCAGCACCCGGTTGGGCCCGAAGGCCAGGTGCACGTCCCGGACGCCGACGCTCACCGAGGTGGTGGTGTCGATGCTCATCGCGGGTTCCCTCCCCGGGCACCCGGCAGCGCCAGGTCACCCTCGTCGTCGTCGGCCACCGCCGTGGCCGGCCGGCCGTGCCGCAGCCGCCGGTCGATCCAATTGACGGCGTGCGTCAGCGGCACGGTCAGCGCCAGGTAGAACAGCCCGGCCAGCAGCAGCGCGGACTGGTTGCCGGTGTTCGCCGCGTAGTCCTGTCCGATCCGGAACAGCTCCCGCTGGCTGGCCAGCAGGCCCAGGAAGTAGACCAGGCTGGAGTCCTTGATCAGCGCGATGAGCTGGTTCACCCAGGCCGGCAGGACCCGCCGGACGCCCTGCGGGATGATGACCACCCGCATCGCCTCACCCCACGAGAAACCCAGCGCGCGGGCACCCTCCAGCTGCGCGGCCTCCACCGACTGGATGCCGGAGCGGAAGATCTCCCCGATGTACGCGGCCGCGATCAGCGACAGCGCGAGGATGCCCAGCGGGTAGGGGTCGGGACCCCACAGCTCCATGCCCAACGGTGCCAGGCCCACGCCGATCAGCAGGATCGTCGCCGCCGCCGGAAGCCCCCGGAAGACGTCCGTGTACACGCGGGCCGGCCAGCGCAGCCACCGCGTCCGCGAGATGCCCGCGACCGCCAGCAGCATGCCCAGCACCGAGCCGAGCAGGGCGGCGGAGACCGCCAGGATCAGCGTGTTGGGCAACCCGACGGTGAGCATCTCGGGTAGTGCCTCGCGCATGGAGTCCCCGTCGAAGAACGTCTCCCACAGGGTGCTCAACGGATCCATCAGTGTCTCCCGCCGTCCCACTCGTGCCGTTGCCTGTTGTTAAGAAGGGGCCCCTGCACCGCGTCAGGCGTTAAGAAGGGGCCCTTCCTTTCACGCGGCCGGGACGGCCACGGTGCCGCTGCCGGGGGTGAAGTCGGCCGGGATCGGCCGGCCCGGGTAGTACTGCGCCTGGAGCTTCGTCCACGTGCCGTCCGCGATCACCTCGTCGAGGGCCTTGTCCAGCGCCTCGCGCAGCGCGTCGTTGTCCTTGGCGAACGCGTACGCGGTCGGGGCCGGGCTGAGCTCCTTCGCCGCCACCCTGATCCTGCCGTTGCTGTCCGCGGCCGACTTCTCGCCGATCTCCGCGGGCGCGATCCAGGCGTCGGCGGTGCCGGCCTTGAGCTGGTTGATCGCGCCGTTGTAGTCGGGCACCCGGACCGGGTTCAGGTTCCGGCCCGTGGCGTAGTCGTCCTGGACGGTGCCCTGCACGACCACCACCCGCTTGCCGGCCAACTGGTCGAAGCTCGTGATCGTCGAGTCGGCCGACACGTCCAGGCCGAAGTAGCCGAAGTCGTAGCCGTTGCCGAAGTCGACGGTCTTCTTCCGCGCCTCGGTGATGGTGATCGAGGAGCTGCCGACGTCGAACTTGCCGTTGGCGACCTGGGAGAGCAGCGCCGAGAAGTCGGTGCCGACGAACTCCACCGTGAGGCCGATCTTCGCGGCGGCGGCGACGAGCAGGTCGTTGTCGTAGCCGGTGAACGTTCCGTCCTTCAGGAACACGTTCGGCGGCGCGTCGGTGAGCGTGCCGGCCCGCAGCACGCCCGGCTGCAGCAGGTCGTACGGGTTGTCGGCGGCGGACGAGGCGTCCTCACCGCCGCAGGCGGTCAGGGTGGCGGCGCCGACGACGGCGGCGACGCCCAGGGCGGCGGCACGGGTGAGGGCAGGAAGGAATCGCACAGGTGTCTCCGAAGGGTTGCGCAGGCGGCGGGCACGGGCGTGCGTCGCCGGCGGTGCGCCGCGAGGGCGTACCGCTGGGTGTGGAGCAGGTGGAGTGGAAGAGCGGCGCGGTCAGCTACACGCGGCGCTGCAGACCCGCATCAGGTCGACGTGGCGGCGCCGGGTCAGGGCCGGCGGCGGGACGCAACTGCGAGCGGACATGGTTCTCCTCGGTGGCCGTGTCGGCCTGGGGAACCAGGCCACGCTTGCACCGGAACTGCTCCGGTGCCTGGTCTTCACCCGGGGCACCCCTACGTGGACGAGGGTTGCCGGCCAGCGAGCCGGGGCTTGACGCTGGCGCTCATGACCTGGTGACGACACTAGCAACGGCCTCGGGTGGATCGTCCAGCCGATATGACCACCCTCACCCGCGGTCCGCCCCCGTCACTCCTCGATCGCACCGCCGACGCGGCGCAGGTGGGCGCGGAACGTGTACGCCGGATCGGCGGCGCGACGGTCCAGGTAGTCGGCGAAGGCGGTCTGGTCGCGCAGCGTCTCGCCGGCCCGGATCCGGTGTGCCTGCAGCCGCTCGGTCCGCCGGATCCCCTCCGCCGTCGTCAGCACCTCACCGGCGCGGGCGGCGGGCAGGAACAGCACGCCGTCATCGTCGGCGACCACGAGGTCGTCGGCGGTCACCAGGTGCGCCCCGAACCGGGCGCTGGTCAGCGTGGCGGACTCCCGCTCGTCCAGGCGAGTGGGGCCCAGCGGCAGGCTGCCGTAGCTGAACACCGGGAGACCGATCTCGATCAGCTCGGGGGTGTCCCGGTGCAGACCCCACACGACCAGCCCGGCGACCCCGGCCGTGCCCGCCTCCAGCGCGGTCAGGTCACCCACGCAGGCCTCGTCGGTCCGCCCGCCGTTGTCGACCACGAGGACGTCACCCGGCGCCGCGTGGGCGTACGCCTCCAGGAACACGTCCACGCTGCCGTGGTGGCGTACCGGCAGCACCCGGCCGGCGAGCCGGTGACCGGCCACGACGGCCCGCACGCCGGCCGGCGCCGCCCGCAGCGGCACCCCGAGGCGTACGCAGGCGTCGGCCACGGTCGGCGTGGACAGGTCGGCGAAGCGTTCGATCATGAGGTTCCTCCCGACGGGTTCGGGATGGTCCGGCCGGCCACCCCGCTCCACGGGAACACGGCGGGTCTCCGCCGGCCAGGTCCAGTTCCCGTTCGGCGGCCACGTCCGGCGGAGTCGGGCAGGACTACTTCCCCGTACAGCGGGTAGCCGCCGCCGGGCGGCGGGCGCCGCCGGGAGGATCGGAGGTGCCGTGGGAGCCACCATCGTCGTTCTGGTGATCGTCGGCGTGCTGCTGGCGATGCTCGGCGCGCTGGGCATCAGGATCGTCCAGCAGTACCAACGCGGCGTCGTCTTCCGTTTCGGCCGCGTCGTGCTGCCCGTCCGGGAGCCGGGCCTGCGGCTGATCATCCCGGTCGTCGACCGCATGGTCCGGGTCAGCATGCAGACCACCGTCATCGACGTGCCCGCGCAGGGCGCCATCACCCGCGACAACGTGACCCTGACCGTGGACGCGGTCGTCTACTACCGGGTCGTGGATCCCGTGAAGGCGCTGGTCAACGTGCGGCAGTACCCGGGTGCCGTGCTCCAGATCTCGCAGACGGCGCTGCGGTCGGTGATCGGCAAGGTCGACCTGGACACCCTCCTCGCGGACCGGGACAAGGTCAACGAGGACCTCAAGGCGGTCATCGACGCCCCGACCGAGGGGCCGTGGGGACTCAACATCGAGCGGGTCGAGGTGAAGGACGTCGCGCTGCCCGAGGGGATGAAACGGTCGATGTCCCGCCAGGCCGAGGCGGAGCGGGAACGCCGGGCGCGGGTCATCGCGGCCGACGGCGAGTTCCAGGCGTCCCGGCGCCTCGCCGACGCCTCCCGTGCGA
This sequence comes from Micromonospora sp. NPDC049497, assembly GCF_044465805.1. Lineage (NCBI taxonomy): Bacteria > Bacillati > Actinomycetota > Actinomycetes > Micromonosporales > Micromonosporaceae > Micromonospora > Micromonospora sp. NPDC049497. The sequence continues at coordinate 166,218 of NZ_JBITMC010000008.1, forward strand.
TGGCGTCGACCCCGGGCGCGTACCAGCTGCGGCTGCTGCAGACCGTGGTGGATGTGGCGGCGGAGAAGAACAGCACCCTGGTGATGCCCTTCCCGGTCGAGCTGCTGCGCTTCTTCGACCGGTTCTCGCGTTCCGGCACCGAGGCCGCCGCGGAGTCGGGCCAGGAGGGCCCGCCGCAGACGGTCGGGGAGCCGGCGCAGCAACCCGCGTCGGTCAGCGGCGACGGCCACCGGCGCGACGGTCCTCAGCGGTAGTAAGCCGCCACCGGCGCGAGCGCCTCGTCGTGCAGGTACGGGCCGTCCTGTCGGGCGGCCCGGGGCGCCGCGCCCGGCGGTTTGATCGCGTCGAGCTGCTCGGCGGAGAGCGCGAACACGACCCGGCCCAGCCCGGAGCGGGCGATCGCCCCCGCGCACATGCCGCACGGCTGGCAGCTGGTGTACATCGTGGTCACCGCCGCCTCGTCGGGCGTCAGCGACCGTGCCGCCCACCGGGCCAGCTTCAGCTCCGGGTGGGCGGTGACGTCGTCCCCGGTGACGGTCGTGTTGCGGTCCTCGGCGAGGACCGCGCCGTCCGCGCCCACCAGCAAGGACCCGAACGGTGGGTCACCCGCCGCCCGCGCCTCGCCGGCCAGCGCGATCGCCCGCCTCAGATGCCGTTCGGTGTCCGCGTCCACGCCGTCAGGCTAGCCGGGGCGCCGGGCCCGCGTCGGCCGGGTCTCAGACCGCCGCCGCCGACTCCGCCGCCGGTTCGCCCGCCTGCCCGGGTACGACCACCGCGGGGACCTTCGGCAGCGTGAACACGAACCGCGCCCCACCCGTGTACGTCTCGTCCAGGGTGAGCGTGCCGCCGTGGTACTCGACGATCTTCTTGCAGACCGCCAGCCCGATGCCGGTGCCCGGGTACGTGCCACGCGGATGCAGCCGTTGGAAGATGACGAAGATCTTCTCCGCGTACCGGGGGTCGATGCCGATGCCGTTGTCGGCCACCGCGAACGACCAGAACCCGTCGGCGTCGTCCACCGTCACGCCGATCGCCGGGACGCGGTCCGGGTGGTGGAACTTGACCGCGTTGCCGAGCAGGTTCTGCCACAGCATCGTGAGCAGGGTCGGGTCTCCGCGTACCACCGGCAGCGGATCGCAGGTGATGTCCGCCGCCGCCTCCTCGACCGCGCGGGACAGGTTCGCCTCGGCCTGCGCGAAGGTCGCGGTCAGCTCGACCTCGCGCAGCTCGGCGTAGACCCGGCCGATCCGGGAGAACGTCAGCAGGTCGTTGATCAGCTCCTGCATGCGGCTCGCGCCGTCGACCGCGAATCCGATGTACTGCCGGGCCCGGTCGTCGAGCTGGTCGTCGTACCGGCGTTGGAGCATCTGGCAGAACGACGCCACCTTGCGCAGCGGCTCCTGGAGGTCGTGCGAGGCCACGTACGCGAACTGCTCCAGGTCCTCGTTGGAGCGACGCAGCTCGGCCGCCTGCTGCTCCAGGGCGTCCCGGTCGTGGTGGCTGCGCTCCAGCGCGTCGACCACCACCTGCCGCATCGACTCCACGTCGGCGGTGAGCCGGGCGATGTCCGCCGGCCCCTCGGGGCGCAGCCGGTGCCGGAAGTCGCCGCCGGCCACCTGCCGCACCGAGGCGCCCAGGCGCTCCAGGGGCCGCAGCACGGCGGTGCGGACCAGCACCGCGGCGACGATGCTGGTCACCAGCAGCGCGGCGAGGATCGCCACGAAGGTGAGGTCGCGGAGCGCGCGCGCCCGGTCCAGATCGTCCCGGCCGGCCGCGGCGATGCCGTCCAGCCGCGCGGCCAGCCCGGCCAGCTCCGCACGGGCCTCCTCGAAGGCCGCCGTCGCCCGGACCACGTCCGGCGCCAGCTGCTCCGGAGTGGCACCGCCCCGTCGCGCGGCGACGAGCCGCTCGGCGACGTCGGACCGCCACCGCGCGACTCGGTCCTCGGCCCGGTCCAGGTCGCCCAGCGCGTCCGGCTCGTCGGCCAGCAGCCCCCGCAACCGGGCCACCGTCGCCCGCTCGGCGTCGACACCCTTCCGGTACGGGTCGAGGAGGGCCCCGTCGGCGGTCAGGACGTATCCGCGTACCGCCGCGACCTGCTGGAGCAGGTGGACCTCCAGTTGCCCGACGGCGGTGCGGGCCGGGGCGATCCGGTCGGCGAGCCGGTTCGACACCTCGGCGGTGTGGCGCAGCGCGACCGCGCCGAAGCCCCCGCCGGCCAGCACCAGAGCCGTCATCGTCAGCAACATGACACTGAGCCAGCGGCGGGTCGTCAGGCGCCCGCCGCCGGCGTTCGGTGAAGTGGTGCCGCTGGTCACGGCCTGCACCTTAGACCAGCGGGCCGCTGCCGGCGCGGCGAACGGCGCGCGGCTTGCCCCCGGCTGCTACCAGTGACCGTGTGTCCGTGAACGACCATGCCGCCACGACGCCGGCCCGGCCGGCGACGACCGGGGAGCCGGAAGCACCCGTTGCGCCGATGGCCCGCGGTGGCGGCGCGACCAGAATGACCAGCGGGGTGGTCCGTCCACCCGGGGCGGAGGGGGTGACCACGTGACCGGTTGGCAGCTCTCGGGCTACCGTGCGGTCCGGCAGCTCGGCGCCGGCGCGTCCGGGCGGGTGGACCTCGCCGTCCACGACGTTACCGGCACGCCGGTGGCGATCAAGTACCTCACCGCCGGCATCGGCGACGACCCCTCCTTCCGGGAGGCGTTCCGGGCCGAGGCGCGGCTGCTCGCCGACATCGACGACCCCCACGTGTCCCGGCTCTACGAGTACGTCGAGTCGCCCGCCGGCGCGGCGATCGTGATGGAGCTGGTCAACGGCGTCTCCCTGCGGCAGATGCTGCGCGCGCACGGCGCGACCACACCGGAGTCCGCGCTGTGCGTGCTCAAGGGCTCGCTGGCCGGGCTGGGCGCGGCCCACGAGCGTGGCGTGGTGCACCGCGACTACAAGCCGGAGAACGTGCTGGTCACCGCCGAGGGGGCCAGCAAACTCGCGGACTTCGGCATCGCCATGCCGGTGGGCGAGGGTTCCGGCGGCAGCGTCACCGGTACGCCCCGCTACATGGCCCCCGAGCAGTGGACCGGCGCGCCGGCCAGCCCGGCCTGCGACATCTACGCCGCCACCGCGACCTTCTACGAGTGCGTGACCGGCCGCCCGCCCTTCGACGGAAGGGACCTGTTCACGCTGCGTCGCCAGCACGCCGAGGAGCCGATCCCCACCGAGGCGGCACCGGAGCCGCTGCACGACCTGCTGCGGCTCGGCATGGCCAAACGGCCCGACGAGCGACCGCAACCCGCCCAGGTGTTCCTGGCGGTGCTGGAGCAGGTCGCGGCGACCGCGTACGGACCCGAGTGGGAGGAGCGGGGGCTGGGCGACCTGGCCCGGCGGGCGGCCCTGCTCGCCGCGCTGTTCCCGTTCGGAGACGGCACCGGCGGCGCCACCAGCGTGGCCAGCACCACGCTGGGGGAGGGCACCGGCAGGTTGAGCCGCCTGCGTACCGGCCGGGCGCGGACGGCCCTGCTCGCCGGTGGGGTGGTGGTCGCGGTGCTGCTCGGCGGCGCTGGCCTGAGCTACGCCTCGCGCGACGAGCCGCTGACCACCGCCGGGGGCGGTTCCGAGCCCGCCGCCGGCACCACCGTCGGCCCGCCGTCGGCCACCGGGACCGACCCGGCGGCACCGACCGCCACCCCGACGGTCACCCCGTCGGCGTCGGCCGTGCCGACCGCTCCCGCCACCCCGACCGGGGAACCCGCACCGACCACGTCCGCCCCGCCGGACGTCCCGGCCACGACGGCGCCGCCGACGACCCCACCGCCGCCCACCACCAGCCCGCCGCCTCCGCCGGACCGGGTGGCGCCGATCGTCGGGAAGGTGAGCGCCAGCCCCGCAACACTCGACCCGGTCGGCTGCCCGTACGGCCCGACCGCCAGCACGGTCACCGCTTCCGTCACCGACGACCAGACCGTCGCCGGGAAGCTGCGGGTCAGCTTCCGGTACACGGTGGAGGGCCGGACCGGGACGGTGGCGATGACGTCCGCCGGGCGCTCGATCTTCACCGGTGTCCTCGGCGACCTGCCCCGGCCGGGCAACACCGTCCGGATCCCGGTCCGGGTGGTGGCCGTCGACGCGGCGGGCAACTCGTCCGAGGGTGCGCCGGTGTACGTGAGCCTCTACTCCTTCTGCACCCCGGGCTGACCGGGGCGACCACGTCGACCACGAGGACGGAGAGCGGGCCGCCATGAGCCAGCCGAACGACCCCACCGAGGCGCTGCCCACCCACCGCGTCCCCGCCGACGGCGCCACCATGCGGCTGGATCCGCACCGGCCGGCCCCGCCGCCGGACGAGCAGACCGTGCACCTGTCGGCCGGCGAGTCGACCGTGCACCTGGCGGCCGGCGAGTCGACCGTCCACCTGGCGGCCGGCGAGTCGACCGTGCACCTGGCGGGCGAGCAGGCGACCACCCGGTTCGCGGCCGACGGTGCGACCGTGCACCTCGGCGGCGGCGAGACCGTCGACCTGCGCCGGGGTGTCCCGCCGGTCGGCACCGGGACCGACGACCCGACCGCGTACCTGCGGACGGAGGCACCGACGACAGGCCACCGGACCGACGGGGCGACCTACCGGACCGGCGGGTACCCGACCCGGTACCCGACCCCGCCGGAGCCGACCGCCGCCCACCGGGGCCGGACCACCGGGGCGGCGACGGTCCCGCCGGGGCGTACCGGATCGGGTGCGGTCGGGAACGCGGCCGGTGAGGTGCGGTTCGGGCCCGGCGTGCCCACCACGCCACCGCCCGCGCCCGCATGGCCGACCCCGGCGCCGCCGGCCCGCCGCCGGCCGGTGTGGCGGACCGCGACGTCGGTGCTGTCCGGCCTGCTCACGGTCGCGCTGGTGGTCGTCGTCGGGCTCTACCTCTGGCAGCGGCTGCGCCCCCTGGAGGTCGACGGGGTGACCGTGGCGACGCCGGCACCGGCCGGGTGCGACGCGACCGTCGACGTGGTGGCGACGGTGACCACCAACGGGCGGGCGGGGGAGATCCGCTACCAGTGGCTGCGCACCGGCAGCGCGCCCGGCACGCTGCTCACCGAGCGGGTCGGCCGGGGCCAGCGGACGGTGGCGCTGACCCTGCGCTGGGCGTTCAGCGGTGTGGGCTCCACAACGGAGACCGCCACCGTCAACATCGTCTCCCCGTCGCCGCTCCAGGCGCAGGCCCCGGTCGCCTACGACTGCCGGCGCTGACCCCCGCCCCACCACGCCCGGTGTTTCCGGCGCGAACCGCCCGGGTAGGTGCCGACCCGACGGAACAGACGCTTGTGGTGGAGGTATAGAGATGGCAGACAGATTCGGTGACGCGGTGGGCGACGCCCTCCGCGCGGTGATGCTCTTCCTGCCGAAGGCCGTCGCCTTCGTGCTGATCCTGGTGGCCGGCTGGCTCATCGCCAAGGCCGTGCTGAAGGTCGTGGACAAGGTGCTGGAGCGGATCGGCTTCGACCGGGCCGTCGAGCGCGGCGGGATCCGGCGGGCGCTGGCCCGCTCCCGCTACGACGCCAGCGACATCGTGGCCAAGCTCGCCTACTACGCGGTCCTGCTGGTCACCCTCCAGCTCGCCTTCGGCATCTGGGGCCCGAACCCCATCTCGGACCTGATCGCCGGCGTCATCGCGTGGCTGCCGCGCGCCTTCGTCGCGATCGTCATCGTCGTGGTCGCCGCCGCGATCGCCAATGCGGTGCGCGACATCATCAGCGGCGCGCTGGGCGGCCTCTCGTACGGCCGGATCCTCGCCACCATCGCGTACGTCTTCATCCTCGGCCTGGGCGTGATCGCCGCGCTGAACCAGATCGGGGTCGCCACCGCCGTCACCACCCCGGTGCTGATCGCCGTGCTGGCCACGGTCGGCGGCATCCTCGTCGTCGGGGTCGGCGGCGGCCTGGTCCGTCCGATGCAGAGCCGCTGGGAGTCCTGGCTGGCCCGCGCCGAGCAGGAGTCGCAGCTCATCGCCACCCACGCCCGCGCCTACCAGGCCGGCCGCCGGGACACCGAGACCCACCTCGCCGGCTCGACCACCGACGCCGACACCACGCAGGTCGTCCCGCGCGGCAGCGACGCCACTCCGGCGGTGCCGGTGTACGACGGCGACACCACGCAGGTCACCTCGCGCGCCGGGGCCATTCCGACGCAGCCGACCGCCGGGGACGCCGAGGCGACCATGGTCATCCCGCCGACCGACACGGAGAAGTTCCGCCGCTGACCGGTCGGGCACCGCGAACCGGGGTGGGACCCGCACGGGTCCCACCCCGTCGTGTGTCCGGGCGAAATCCGTGGCCCGGGCGTCGACCGCCCTCTACGATCCCGAGCATGACCTGGCGATGTTGATCCACTGCTAGAGGCCGTTCCCGTGGGCCGCCCCGGCCGCCGTCCGTCCGGCGTCCGCTCCGATCCCACGGGAAGGCCTCATGACCCTCACCTCCGTACGCCCGCCCGACCGCCCGGTCCGCCGGCTGGCGGCGACCCTCTACGGGTACGCGTTCCTCAGTGAACTCGTCCTGCTCTATCCGGTGTACGCGCTGCTGTTCAGCGACACCGGCCTCACGGTCTGGCAGATCTCCACGCTGTTCGTGATCTGGTCGACCAGCAGCATCCTGCTGGAGGTGCCCTCCGGCGCGCTCGCCGACGCGGTGTCGCGGCGGCTGCTGCTCTGCCTGGCGCCACTGGTCACCGGTGCCGGGTTCGCCCTCTGGGTGCTCGCCCCGTCGTACCCGGCGTTCGCCCTCGGCTTCCTCCTCTGGGGTGCCGGCGGGGCGCTGGCCTCCGGCGCCCTGGAGGCGCTGGTGTTCGACGAACTCGACCGGCATGGCGCCGCCGGCCGGTACGCGCGCACCATCGGCCGTGCGAAGACCGCCGGCACAGTCGGCGTGCTGCTCTCGATCGTGCTGGCCGGCCCCGTGCTGGCCGTCGGCGACTACCTCGCGGTCGGGGTGGCCAGCGTCCTGGCCTGCCTGGCCGCCGCCGCGGTCGCGACCCGATTCCCCGAACACCGCCACCCCGCCACGGCGGCTGTGGCCGCACCAGGTGACAGCCACACCGACGACGACGGTGACGACCTGGGGTGGTGGGCGAGCCTGCGCGCCGGGCTCGCCGAGGCACACACCGACCGGGCGGTCCGGGCGGCGGTGCTGCTGGTCGCCGCCGTCAGCGGGATCTGGGGGGCGCTGGACGAGTACACGCCGTTGCTCGCCCGGGACACCGGCGTCACCGAGCCGACCGTGCCGCTGCTGCTCCTGCTCACCTGGGTCGGGGTCAGCGTCGGCGGGCTGCTCGCCCCGGCGGGGGAGCGGTGGGGCCGTCCCGGGTACGCCGTGCTGCTGGTGCTCTCCGCCGCGATCCTGGCCGCCGGCGCGCTGCTCGACCACCCGGCCGGCTTCGCCCTGATCGGGGTGGCCTTCTGCGGCTTCCAACTCGCCACGGTGCTCGCCGACGCCCGTCTGCAGACGCGGATCACCGGCACCAGCCGGGCCACGGTCACCTCGCTGGCCGGCATGGCCACCGACGTCACCGTCATCGCCGTGTACGCCGCGTACGGCCTGCTCGCCACGGGGGCCGGCAACGGGGTCGCCTTCGCGGTGGCGGCCGTGCCGTACCTCCTGGTGGCGCTGCTCGTGGTGACCGGCGCCGGTACGGACGCGCGGAGGACGACCCGGCAGACGGCCGGGCACGTGGGGTGACGGGTGGCCCGGCGGCGGTCGGCGCGACCGCCGGCGGGCCGGCGCTCAGGCTTCGCCCTCCAGGAGTTGCTTGAGCGCGGCCAGCCGGTCCCGCCAGTACGCCTTGAGCTCGGCCGCCTGCTCCGGCCCGGCGAGCTTCTCGTGCTGCACGGACACCCGCGACTTCGTGTCGCCGACCGCGGCGAACCCGACGACGAGCCGGGTGGGGCCGCCGGCCCAGTCGGCGCGGAAGGTCCTCGGCGCGGTGGCGGTGCGCACCCGCACCTCGACGTCGGGCAACCACCGTCGCCGCAGCGTCTCGTCGGCGAAGGCGTCGAACAGCCGCCCGACGGGCACCGCCACGGTACGGCTGCCGGTCGCCTCGAAGCTGCCACCGCGGCGCTGACCGGGCGCGCGCAGGCCGCGGGCCTGCTCGTACCCGACGGTTATCGTCTGCGCCCACCAACCGGGCACCTCGTGCGTCGTCACCAGCCAGGCGGCGATCGCGGTGTGGGTGTGGCCGGTGCCGCCCCAGCCGTCGAGCAGGGCGAACCACTCCTCCCAGCCCCGGCCGGTGCGCTGCCGCAGCAGCGCGTCCGGGGTCCGTGCCATCTGCCCGGCGGTGCCGCCCGGGGCCGCCGGTGCTTCCGTCGCCGGCTCGGCCTGCGTCGGCTCGGCGGCGGTCGGCGCAGCCTGCGGCGGTTCGGATTCGGTCGGGGCGGGCGGCCACGACCGGTCGGCGAGGCCGCCGGTGGTGCGGATCAACAGGTGCCGGCGGGCGGTGGTGTAGCTCTCGCCGGTCTTGGTCATCCGGGCGCGTACCCGGGCCTTGAACGCGCGGTGACTGGTCATCACATGCTCCCTGTCCACGGCACGGTCGCAGGGACCCACGCTCCCGTCGACCCCGCCGGAGTGGGGCATGTGGCATCGCGTCCCGAGGGCTCATGCCCCCTTTGCCTCCGCGAGGCCGGCGGCGTGAGCACCGGGAGGGAGGTGGGGCGCAGGACGGCGCCGGGGTCATGGTAACCCCGTCGTCCCCCGCCGTGCACGCCCTCGCCCGGTCAGGTCGGTGCGGCGTCCAGGTAGACCCAGCGCCCGTCCTCGCGTACGAAGCGGCTGCGCTCGGCCGTCGTGGCGGCTCGGCCACGCTCGCGGTACCGGGCGCGGAACTCCACCGTGCCGGTGGCGTCGAACAGGCCGCCGCGTTCGGTGTCGACGATCTCCAGGCCGGTCCACCGGTCACCCGGGTCCAGGCGCAACCGTGCCGGGCGGGTCGAGGAGTGCCAACTGCGCAGCAGGTACGCGGCGTCGCCGACGGCGAAGGCGCTGTAGCGCGAGCGCATCAACGCCTCGGCGGTCGCCGCGTCCGCCTCGCCCCGGTGCAGCCGCCCGCAGCACTCGTCGTACGGCAGGCCGCTCCCGCACGGACAGGCCCCCGGTCGCGTTTCCACCGGCTCATCCTCCCGCACCGGGAGATCGTGGCGGGAGACGGGGCGGTCCGTGCGGGACCCGGTCAGCGGGAGGTGCGCGGTGTCCGCCCACTGCTGAACGACTCCATGGTCGTCGCCCGGCGGGCCGGCGCGGACGGGGCCTTCTTCGCCGTCGCCTTCTTCGCGGGCGCCTTCTTGGCCGGTGGGTTCGTGGCCGGCGCCTTCCGGGCGCGGGCCGGTGCCGCCGTGGCGGACGTGGCCTTCTTCCGGGCGACCCGGGCCGTCGTCTCGGTGGGCTTCTCACCCGGGCTCTTGGCCGCGGACGCCCCGGTGGCCCGCTTCGTCGCCGTCGCCACCTTCTTGGCCGCCGCCGTCCGCTTCATCGGGGCCTTGCGCGCCCCGGTGGCCTTCCTGGCCCGCCCTGCGTCCGCCATCGTCGCTCCTTCGCGAATCGGCCCTGGTGGCAGCGTCTTCCCCGGGCCCCCGCGGTCAAACGCCGTGGTCGCCGAGGTCGACCGGGAGCGGGACGGGGCGCTTGCAGACGCGGTCGTCGCCCGACGACCGGCCCCGGGCGTGGCGGGCCACCCACGGCAGCAGGTGCCGCCGGGTCCACGCCACCTCGGCGCGGAGAACCTCGTGTCCGCGCCGGCGCGGCGGCGTCTCCAGGGGCCGGGTCCACCCGTCGTCGGTCCCGGGAAGACCGACGGTGTACGCGAGGGCGGCGGCGATCCGTTCGTGCCCGGCGCTGTTGGCGTGCAGCCGGTCGTCGCTCCACAGGCGAGGGTCGGAGGCGACGGGGTGCGCCGCGAAGTCCAGCAGGGTGGCGCCGGTCTGCGCGGTGACCGCGCGCAGCGCCGCGTTGAGCGCCATGATCCGGCCGCGCAGCGGGCGGGCCAGCGGCATCACCGGCACCGGGTCGGGCAGCGTGAACGTCAGGACGGTGGAACCCTGCGCGACCAGGGCCCGCTGCATCGCGCCGACGTCCTCGGCGATCCGGGCGGCGTCGAAGGAGGGGCGCAGCACGTCGTTCATCCCGGCGACCACGGTCGCGAGATCCGGTGCCAGGTCGAGCGCCGCTTGCAGCTGCTCGGCGCGGATGCGGGCCGTGGTACGCCCCCGGATGGCGAGGTTCGCGTACTCCAGACCGCCGTCCTGGGCCCGGGCCACCGCGTACGCGAACCGGTCGGCCCAGCCCCGGTAGCCGCCGGCGCCGTCCGGGTCGTCGAGCCCTTCGCTGGTGCTGTCACCGATCGCCACGTACCGCTGCCACATGCCGGCGAGGGTAGTGGCGCGGGGATCACGCCTCCTCGCGGGCCCGCTGCCGGGGGACCCCGGTCACGTCCTCGTCCTTGAGGAACAGGTACCAGTAGGAGGTCGCCACGAAGACGACCGCGCCGACCAGGTTGCCGAGGAACGCGAACAGCCAGTTGTTCAGCACGTCGGACCAACCGATGCCCGGCACGCCCGCCCAGATCGCGGCGGGCAGGAAGAACATGTTCGCCACCACGTGGTCGAAGCCCATCGCGACGAAAGCCATGATCGGGAAGAAGATGCCGAGGATCTTCCCGGAGACGTTGTCCGCGGCGAGCGCCAGCCACACACCGAGGCACACCAGCCAGTTGCAGCCCACCCCGCGCAGGAAGACCTGCCATTCACTCTCGTGCAGGGCCTTGGCCTCGGCGATCCCGGCCAGCCGCTCGTACGCCATCCCGGCCGGCGCACCCGCGTCGCTGCCGGTGTCCCCGACCACCCCCGTGGAGACGGCCAGGAAGTACGCCACGAACATCGCGCCGAGCAGGTTGCCCAGCAGCGTCAGGGTGAGGTTGCGGGCGACGTCGCCGACCGACAGGCGGCCGTTCATCGCCCCGATCGGCACCAGCAGCATGTTGCCGGTGACCAGGTGCGAACCGGCGATGACGACCAGCACCAGCCCCAGGGTGAACGCCGCGCCGGTGAACAGCGTCGGCAGGGTGCCCCACGTCGCCGGGTCCAGTCCGGCCGACACGACGATCGCGACCAGCGCCCCGAAGGCGATGTACGCGCCGGCCAGGAACGAGCCGACCAGCGTCTTGTCCCAGCGCAGCTGGGCCTTCTTCACGCCGGTCGCCACGGCGGCCTGGGCGATCTCGGCGGGCTCCTTGGCGGCCATGCGTCCCTCCTCGCGTACGGGCCGGTCCGGCCCTCGACGGGCCCCGTACCCCGGTCGTGCCTCCTTGACGCACCAGGGGCAGAGACAATCGGCGATGCGTCGCGATGGGGAAGACACCGGCCGACGTCACCCGCATCGTGCTGACCCACGCCCACGCCGACCACGCCGGTGGTGCCGCCGAGCTGGCCCGCCGCACCGGCGCCGAGGTGGCCGCCCACACCGACCAACCCCGCGACCGAATCCGCCGTTTCCTCCTCCGCCAAACCTGACCCCGCCCCGCCCTCGCTTCGCCCCCGTCCGGCGGGGTTGCTAACCGCTTGCTGTGGAGTGTCCACGAGTGCCTGTTAGGTGCTTTAAGTCTTGTATGGTCTTCGTTGTGAATCTAACGGAATGGGCTAAGGCGCAAGGTGTTGCACCGCGTACTGCGTATCGCTGGTTCCGTGAGGGCACGTTGCCGGTGCCTGCGCGACGGGTGGGGCCGCGCACGATCCTGGTGAACATCGAAGCGAACACTGTGCCCAAAACGGTCGGTGGTGTCGGGTTGTATGCCCGTGTTTCCTCGCATGACCAGAAGGACGATCTGGAGAGGCAGACCGCCCGCTTGGCCCGGTGGGCAGCGCAGGCTGGTCACCGTGTCGTCCGTGTGGAGTCGGAGATCGGCTCCGGGATGAACGGTGGCCGTTGTAAGGCCGGTCGGCTGCTGGCCGACCCGCAGGTGAGGATCGTGGTGGTGGAGCACAAGGACCGGCTGGGCCGGATGAATGTGGAACTGGTGGAAGCCACGCTCGCCGCCCACGGCCGTCGTCTCGTCGTCTTGGACGAAGGTGAAGTCGAAGACGACCTGGTGCGGGACATGGTGGAGATACTGACCTCGTTCTGCGCCCGCTTGTATGGCCGCCGGTCTGCGAAGAACCGGGCGAAGGCCGCGTTGGAGGCCGCAGCGCGTGGCTGACCTGCGTGACATCGCCCGGCCGTTCGTCGCCGACCCCGCCATGGGTGTGTGCATACGCGACCGGCTCAAGGGCCTCACTCCGGCCGACGACAAGATCCTGCGTCTGGTCGGTGAACACCTGGGATCGCTCGCCTCCCGGGACCTGGCACAGCGTTGCCGGGACGGCATCGAGCACTCCACCGACACTTGGGCACACCGTAAGCGGGAACTCACCGCCGAATCGTCGTCCCGCTGGGCCGGGAGCATCACCAAGGCCACGCACGACCAGTGGGGCCTGTCCCGCCGCGCCCAGTGGGCTCACATCGAGTCTCTGCGGGCTGGTATCCGCATGCTGCGGCACCGCCTGTCCCTGCCGATCGGCGAGAAAGGCAGCCGGGGCAAGCCCGGCGGCTACCGGTGCGAGCACGAGTGGTTCCACAAGTCCCGCCGCCTGGCACACCTGCAGCGCGAGCGCGACCGCGTACTGGCCGAGCGCGACGCCGGTCAGGTCCGCGTAGTGCGCGGCGGCCAAAAGCTGCTCAAGACGCGGCACAACCTCGCCGCTGCCAATCTGACCGAGGACCAGTGGCGGGAACGCTGGGAGGCGAAGCGCTGGTTCCTCAGTGCCGATGGCGAGTCCGGGAAGCGGTACGGCAACGAAACGATCCGCGTCACGCCCGAGGGCGAAGTATCGATCAAGCTGCCCGCGCCGCTGACGCACCTGGCGAACGCCAAGCACGGCCGGTACGTGCTGGCCGCCCGTGTCAGCTTCCCGCACCGGGGCGCGCAGTGGCGCGACCGGATCGAGGTCAACCGGGCGGTCGCCTACCGCATCCATCTGGATGTGACCAACCGCCGCTGGTACCTCGGTGCGTCCTGGCAGCGCAAGGATCTCCCGATCGTGCCGATGGAGACCCTGCGCTCGGGCGAGATCATCGGCGTGGACATGAACGCCGACCACCTCGCTGCCTGGCGACTCGACATCCACGGCAACCCGATCGGCCAGCCCCGCACCTTCGAGTACCAGTTGCGCGGGACTGCCGAGCGGCGCGACGCCCAGATCCGGCACGCCATCACCCGGCTGCTGCACTGGGCCAAGCACACCGGCTGCCGAGCCATCGCCATCGAAGACCTGGACTTCACCGATTCCAAGACCCGGGAGAAGCACGGCCGCAAGCGCCGCTTCCGGCAACTCATCAACGGCATGCCCACCGGCAAGCTGCGTGCCCGTCTGCTGGCGATGACCGCCGAAGCGGACATCAGCATCATCGCCGTGGACCCGGCCTACACCAGCATGTGGGGGGCCGAGCACTGGCAAAAGCCCCTGACCACCAAGAAACGCGCCACCACCCGCCACCAGACGGCCAGCGTGGCGATCGCACGACGCGCCCTCGGACACCGGATCAGGCGACGGACGGCACCGCCCCGCCAGCACCAGAGCGATGCTGGCGGGCATCGGACCGCCCAGGCCCAACCCGATGGACGGGGACGTGAGGGAACCCGCCCTCCTCAGACCGGACCACGGACACGATCCGTGCCGCCGACCGTGGGAGCGAACGCGAGAGACCAGCCCATCCAAGACCGTTCGGGATCGGCGCAGTGTCAGTTTGATCTTCATGGTCACTTCTGACCACTGTTCAGGAACGGTTACAGCCAGCCCGAGCGGCGGAAGAGGCGGTGCAGGGTGAGGGCGGCCAGGGCCATCAGGCCGAGGGCGCCCCAGTAGCCGTACCGCCAGCCCAGCTCGGGCATGTGGGCGAAGTTCATGCCGTACACCCCGGCGATGCCGGTCTGGGTGGCGGCGATGGCCGCCCACGCGGCAATCTTCCGCATGTCGTTGTTCTGGTCGACGGCGAGCTGCGCCAGCCGCGACTGGAGGATGGAGGTGAGCAGGTCGTCGTAGGCGGCGACCCGGTCCACGGTGCGGGCCAGCCGGGCGTCGACGTCGCCGAACCGGCGGCGCAGGCCCGGTGGTGGGCCGTCCTCCCGGACGTCGAGCACGGCGCGCAGCGGCGCCTGCAACGGCAGCACCGCCCGCTTGAACTCCACGACCTCACGCTTGAGCTGGTACAGGTGTTGGATGTCGGCGGAGCGGTCCCGCGCGAACACCGACTCCTCGGCTCGTTCCAGGTCCCGCTCGACGTGCCCGGCGACCTCCAGGTAGAGGTCGACCATGCGGGAGCAGACCGCGTACGCGACCGCCCACGGGCCCTCGGCCAGCACCGCCGGGTGGCCCTGGATCTCGTCGCGGACCGCCGCGAGGGCACCGGCGGCGCCGTGCCGGACGGTGATCACGAACCGGTCGCCGAGCAGGACCAGCACGTCGCCGGTGTCGACGACCTCGGAGGTGTCGGTCAGCTCGGCGTGCTCGACGTAACCGGCCGTGCGCAGCACCAGCAGGGTCACGGTGCCGTCGCGCCGCACCGTCGGGCGGTGCCCGTCGGTGAGAGCGTGCTCGACGGTCAGTTCGTCGAGGCCGAACGTCCGGCCGACCGCGGCCATCACGGCAGCGCCGGGATCGTGCAGGCCGAGCCAGACGAAGGCGTTGCGACTCCGCCGGCTCCGGGCGTACGCGTCGGCGTAGTGCGGTCGGCCCGGCTCGCGCCGACCGTCCACGTAGACCGCGCAGTCGACCACCGCGTCGGGATTGGCCCGTCGGGGCTCGCGGGCTGCCGGCACCGGAACCGTCCTGCCCAGCAGCCGGGTCACCATCGCCGGCAGCCGCAACCCGTCCCGCGCCCGCTGAACCACCGTCCACCTCCGCCGCTCCGGGTACCCGCGTCCGACACCGTACGCAGGCGGAGCGCGTGGCGCGTCAGGGGACCCGCGTGGCGAACACCACGACGTTGTCGACGTAGTTGCCGCTGGCCCGGTCGAACCGGCCGCCGCAGGTGATGAGGCGCAGGCCGGCGACGGTGCCGGAGCCGTAGACCTCGTCGGTGGGGAAGCGGTTCTTCGGGTAGGAGCCGACGGCGTCGACGGCGAACGTGGCGACGTGGCCGTCGACCCGGGTGACGTGGACCGTGTCGCCCGGGCGCAGGCGGCCCAGGTCGAAGAAGACAGCCGGACCGGCGGCCGAGTCGACGTGTCCGACGAGGACCGCGTTGCCGGTCTCACCGGGGCTGGCGCCGTGCCGGTACCACCCGGCGACCGTGGGTCGGTCCAGCGGCGGCACCTCCAGCGCGCCCTGCGCGTCGGCGCCCACCGCGACCAGGGGCGCGTCCACGCCGATCGCCGGGATGGACACGTCCACCGGGTCGGCGCGGGGCAGCGGCGGCACCGCCGGGACGGTTCGGCGGGCGGTCGGTGTCTCGCCGGCGGGTGGTTGGGGCGGCCGGGTCGGGCCGGGTGCCAGCCCGGTGGTGACCAGGCCGAGTCCGGTGGCGCTGAGCACCGTGACGAGCACCCATCCGATCCTGCTGCGGAGCACCGGCCCACCTCTCGTACGCGGTCGCCCGGGTGCCCGCCCCGGTCTGCACCGGTGCGGGCACCCGTCTCAGGGATGGAGACGTGCGGTTCGTGGCCTCAGGCGGTGGCCGCCGTGGCGGCGTGCCGTCGGCGGCGGGCCAGGATGACGGCGCCCGCGGCGGCGGAGCCGAGCAGTGCGGCGCCGGCGGCGACCGACCCGGTCTCGTCGGTCGTGGTGCCGCCGCCGGCCGGGGCCCCGCCGATCGGCGTGACGGTGAACGTGGCGCTGCCCGCCGGGCTGCCGTCGCCGCACGTGGCGGTCACCGTGTACGTGCCCAGGGTGAATCCGGCGGTGAAGAGTTCAGCGCTCAGCCCACCGCCCGCCGCGGCGGTGGTCGAGCGGACGTTCTGGTCCCGGTTCGGCCCGGTCACGCGGAAGATCGCGTCGCCGGACTTCGGGTTGCAGGTGGTGGCGGTCAGCACGACCGTGCCGCCCACCGGTGTGGTCGCCGGTGACACCGTGGTGTCGGCCAGCGCGGCGCCGGGGAGCAGCAGCGTGCCGAGGCCCACGCCGAGCGCCGCTGTAGCGAGAACTGTCCGTGTCTTCATACGCGTCTTCCCTCACATTTCGTCCGCTGACTGCGTGGGACGTCGTTCGGGTGGCCAACTCCGTGACTAGCACCGGTGTGACCAACCCTAGGAGGGTTGGGCCCTCGATCCGGTGAAAATGAGAATTCTTCGTTGCCGTCACGTGTCCACCCGCCGGCACCGGATGCCGCCGCAGGTGCCGACCGCGTGCGGCGCGAGGTCCGCGCGCAACGTGCCGTCTGGAGACCTTCGTCGGCGACTGCGGGGGCCAGGGAGTACGCGTGGGACCGGTGGGATGGCCGGGCCGCAGGGCCCGGTGCCGGTCTCAGCCGGCCGGCACCGGGTCGGGCAGCGGTTCGCCGGTCTCCAGCAGCGTCTTCACGCTGGCCAGCAGCTCCGGCCAGCCGCCGCCGTCGCCGAGCTGACCGCTGATCGCCCGATACATCTCGCTGTCGGGGTCGAAGTCGTCGTGCACGACGGTGAGCTTCACGAAGCCGCCGTACGGGGTGATCTCGAAGGTCACCCTGGACCGGCGCTCGTGCTGGCGGGCGGCGAGTTCCTCCGCCGACCAGCCGAAGTGCGCGGCGTGTTCCGGTCCGAAGCCGTGCCAGCTGTACGAGAGCAGCCGGTACGGCTCGGCGGCCAGCACGTACTGCCCGAGGTCGCGGGCCTCGGCCTCCGGCGCGTCCTGCCACAGCACCGGCGAACCGACCTGCCAGTCCGACCGCAGGGCGACCCCGCCCCAGTAGCGGCGGGTGAACTCCGGCTCGGTCAGCGCGGCCCAGAGCCGCTGCGGCGTGGTGTTGATGTACGTGGTGTAGACGAACGTGGGACTCTCCATCGGTTCCCGCTCCAATCCTCTGCGCAGGTCTGACAGCGCGCGGACGCGCTCGCGGTCGTACCGGTCGATCCACCGCTCGGCGATCGCGTTGATCGGGGCGGGGTTGAGGTGGTGCAGCTTCTCGCGGCCGCGGCGCACGGTGGTGACCAGGTTGGCGGCCTCCAGGACGGCGAGGTGCTTGCTGACCGACTGCCGTGTCATGGCGAGCCCGGCGGACAGCTCCCGCAGGGTCTGCCCGTTGCGGGCGTTGAGGTCGTCGAGCAGACGACGCCGGCTGGCGTCGGCCAGAGCCCGGAACACCTCGTCCATCTCCGCCTCCATGAAAGGCAACCGTTCGGTTGCCTGTCACCATAGGCAGCCGGAAGGCTGCCTGTCCAGCCCTCCGGACGCTCGGGGCTGCGTGGCCGCCGGTGCCGCGGCTAGGGTCGTGCGGTGACCGAGATCCACAGCGAGCGGCTGGTGCTGCGGCACTGGCGGGAGTCCGACCTCGCCCCCTGGGCCGACCTGAACGCCGACCCCGAGGTGCTGAGGTACCTCGGCCCGCCGCTCGCCCCGGAGCGCTCCATCGCCGCCGCTCGCCGCTGGCAGGAGGTCCTCGACCGCCGGGGACACGGCTTCTGGGCCGTCGAGGTCCGCGACACCGGCGAGTTCGTCGGCGTCACCGGGCTGGACCGCATGGACGAGGGGATGCCGTTCAGCGGGGTCGAGGTCGGCTGGCGGCTCGCCCGGTCCGCGTGGGGCCACGGGTACGCCACCGAGGCCGCCCGCGCCGCCCTGGCGTACGGGTTCGACACCGTCGGCCTTCCCGAGATCCTCGCCGTCGTCGCCGTGCCGAACGCGCGCTCGCGGGCGCTGGCGCACCGGCTCGGCATGACCACCGACCCGGCCGAGGACTTCGACCACCCGAGGGTCACCGACGAGCGGCTGCGCCGGCACGTGATCTACCGCCTCCGCGCCGCCGACCGGCCCGGGACCTGACGCGCGGCGGCGGACGTCAGGCGGTGCGCACCGCCTGGAGGGTGTACGTCTGGGGCAGCCGCCACGGCCGGTCCCGCAGCCGGTGCTCCCCGTGCTCGTCCGCGGTGGTCCGCCCGGGCAGGGCGTCCCACGGCGCGCTGTCGTGCTCGACCAGCATGGTCAGCCGGAACCCCACGTCGAGCAGGGCGGTGACCACCTCGCCCAGCCCGTGGTTCCACTCGTACGTGCGGTTGTGGGTGAAGGTCGCGTCGGTCTCGACGTACGTGCCCGGCTCGTCCCACTCGGTCGGCTCCGGCCGCTCGAAGTAGGGGTGCTCGACCGTGAGGAGACCGTCGTCGCGGGCATCGTCCAGCGCCCACAGCATCGGGTGCCCCTCCCGCAGGAACAGCCGGCCGCCCGGCCGCAGCAACGCGGCCACCACCTGCGCCCAGCGGCGGATGTCCGGCAGCCAGCACAGCGCCCCGACCCCGGTGTAGACCAGGTCGAACGCCCCCCAGCCCAGAGCGGCCGGCGCGTCGTACACGTCGGACCGTACGAAGTCGACGGCCGCGCCGGTGTGCTCGGCCAGGCGGCGGGCCTGGGTCAGGGAGGCGGGGGAGAAGTCCAGGCCGGTCATCCGCGCCCCGAGGCGGTGCAGGGAGATCGTGTCCGTGCCGATGTGGCACTGCAGGTGCACCCCGCGCAGGCCGGCGACGTCGCCGAGCCGGGGCAGGTCGAACCGGACCACCTCGCTCAGGTACGCGGGGTCGGCGACGAAACGGTCCACCGCGTACCCGGGCGACGCCGCGTGGGCGGCGGCCCGGTCGTCCCAGTTGGCCCGGTTGACTTCCAGGTGGTTCTCCACGGCGCGACGCTCGCACACCGGCCGGCTTCTGCCAAGGGATAAACCGGCGGCTCGTGGCCCGGTCCCGCTGGTAGGTTCACGCGCTGTGACGGGGCGGACAGAGACACGGCTGGGCGGGCGGTTCGGCGATGCTGGTGCTGCTCGCCCAGGAGCGACTCGGGCTCGGCTCGGTCGGGTACGGCCTGCTCTTCACCTGCATGGCCGTCGGCGGGCTGGTCGGCTCCCTGCTCGGCGACCGCATGATCGCCGCGGTCACCGCCACCTGGACCGTCCGGATCGGCCTGGTGATCGAGGCCGTTCTGCACCTGGCGCTGGCCGCGTCCACCAGCGCGGTCGTCATCGGGGTGGCGCTGTTCACGTTCGGCGTGCACGGCGCCCTGTGGGGCATCGTGTTCAGCTCGCTGCGCCAGCGGCTCACCCCGCCGGCGCTGCTCGGGAGGGTCGGCAGCACCACCCTGTTCCTCGCCGCCGGCGGCAACTGCGTCGGCGCGCTGCTCGGCGGGATCGTCGCGACCACCTACGGGCTCACCGCGCCGTACTGGGTCGGGTTCGTCGTGGCGGTCGCCGTCGCCGCCGCCACCTGGCGGGTGTTCGACCGGGCCACCGTCGCGCGCGCCTACGCCGACCCCGCGCCGGAGCGCGCCGAGGAGCCGGCCGTCACCTGAGCCGTCCGGTGTGGCAGCGTGGTGGCGTGCACAGCTCCGCTCCGGTCGACGTCGACCTCGCCCTGGTGGGCGGGGGCGGCGCCGCGTCGCTGGTCCTGGCCGCCCTCGACCGGCACGACGTCGGGGGCCTGCGGATCGCCGTGGTGGACCCGGTCCACCGGCGCGGCCAGGACCGCACCTGGGCGTTCTGGGACCACCCCGGCAACGACCTCGACCCGGTGCTGGCGGCGAGCTGGCAGCAGGTCGAGGTGGCGACGCCCGAGCGGCGCCGCGTCCTCGACCTCACCCCGCTGCGGTACGCCATGCTGCGCTCGGGCCCGGTCTACGACCGGGCTGCCGAGGCCGAACGCCGCCTCGGCGTGACCCGGATCGGCGCCCCGGCCGACGTGCTCGACGACGACGGCGACCGGGTGACCGTGCGGACCGGCGACGGCGGGCCGGTGGTGCGGGCCTCCTGGGTGCTGGACTCCCGCCCCCGGCCGCCCCGTCGGGCCGGCCGGACCAACTGGTTGCAGCACTTCCGGGGTTGGTGGCTGGAGGCGGACGGGCCGCTGTTCGACCCGAGCCGGGCGATTCTCATGGACTTCCGCACCCCGCAGCCGGCCCGGGGCGTGTCGTTCGGCTACGTCCTGCCCGTGAGCGACCGGTACGCCCTGGTGGAGTACACCGAGTTCACCCCCTCCCTGCTGACCGACGCCGGGTACGACGCGGCGCTCGCCGGCTACCGCGACCTGCTGGGGCTGGATCCGTCCCGGCTGCGGGTGCGGGAGGTGGAGAACGGGGTCATCCCGATGACCGACGCGCCCTTCGACCCCCGGCCCTCGCCCCGAGTGGTCCGCCTCGGCACGGCCGGCGGCGCCACCCGGCCCTCCACCGGCTTCACCTTCTCCGCGATGCACCGCCAGGCCGAGCAGGTGGCCCGCGCGCTGGCCGCCGGTCGGCCCCCGGTTCCCGCGCCCGCGTACCCCCGGCGGCACCGCTGGATGGACGCGGTCGCGCTGCGGGCGCTGGACCGTGGCGGCGTCGGCGGCCCGGAGTTCTTCGACCGGCTCTTCGATCGCAACCCCGCGTCCCGGGTGCTGCGTTTCCTCGACGGCACGACCACCCCGGCGGAGGAGGTGGCGCTGATGAACACGACGCGGCTCGTGCCGATGCTCGCGGCCACCCTGGGCGACGCCGCCGGACGGCTGCGGGACCGGGTCGACCCGACCCGCCGCGGGACGACGTGGACGGTCCCGCCGGCGGTGGTCGGCGACCGGAGCCCCGCCGACGGCTGAGGAGGCCACCTCGGGCCCGGAGCACGGTGCCGGTTCCGGGGCGCGCGCGGACATTCGGTAGGTTGCCGACATGGTGGACGCGGCGGCCGGACGGCTCGTGCAGATCTGGACCGACGGCGCGTGCAGCGGCAACCCCGGGCCGGGCGGGTGGGGCGTGGTGCTGCGCTACGGCAGCCACGAACGCGAACTGTGCGGGGGAGAGGCGACGCCCACCACCAACAACCGGATGGAGCTGATGGCCGCCATCCGCGCGCTGGAGAGCCTGACCCGCCCGGTGACCGTGGAGCTGCACACCGACAGCACCTACGTGCGCAACGGCATCACCGGTTGGCTGGCCTCGTGGAAGCGCAACGGCTGGCGGACGGCGGCGAAGCAGCCGGTCAAGAACGCCGACCTGTGGCAGCGGCTGGAGGCGGCGTGCGCCCGCCACGAGGTGACGTGGCTGTGGGTCAAGGGGCACAACGGCCACCCGGAGAACGAGCGCGCCGACGCGCTCGCGAACCGCGGGATGACCGAGGCCCGCGCCGCGGCGCTGCCCGCCGGCCGCCCTCACTGAAGATCAGCCCCTCGATCGGTGACGGCTCAGCTGTCCGACACGCCCGGTCGTGCACCGCTGGGCCGTCACCGATCAGCGGGCAGACACCGGATCGACGAGCCGAGCCCCCGTTGTCCACAGACGACCTCGTCCCGACGCGGGAAACGGCCGGACGGATGACAACCGCATCGGCGTCCTCCGCGTTCCACCACGCGACCGGATGTCCGAACGGATGACAACCGATTCGGGCCGTTACCGCAAAGAGCCTTTCGCGTAGCCGAACCGTTGTCGATCGTCGACAACCGATCCGGTCGTTATCCGAACGATTCCTTCGCCCCCCTCACGGTCCCTTACCGTCGGGCTGGAAAGCAGTTCCTCCGACGAAGGGGGCCGCGATGAGCGACACGTCCCACCCCGCCCTGAACCTCGCCGGCGAATCACTTGATCCGATGGCCGAGGTGAATTCACCGGTCGACGCGATCCCCCTCCACCGGCGGCGGGAAATCGTCGGCCGGTCGCCCGGCCAACTCGCCTGGCTGCGGCTCAAGCGTGACCGGACGGCGTCGGCGAGCGCCGTGACACTGGTCGTGGCCATCTGTGTCGCCCTCGCCGCGCCGGCGTTGGAATGGCTGACCGGAATGGATCCGACCGACAAGTTCGTCGACCAGCTCAACGATTTCGGCATGCCGATCGGTTACGCCGGCGGAATCAGTTCCGACCATCTTCTCGGCCTGGAGCCCGGCAGTGGCCGCGACATTCTCATGCAACTGGTCTACGGACTCCGTACGTCCCTGTTCATCGCGTTCGTCTCGGCGGTGCTGGCCTCGGTGATCGGCGTGGCCGTCGGCATCGTCGCCGGTTATGCGCGCGGCTGGCTGGACAGCGCCGTCAGCTGGCTCATCGACGTGACGCTCGCATTTCCGTTCCTCATCTTCGCGCTGGCGGTCATCCCGATCGTCGAGGACCGCTTCTTCACCGCCCGCGAGGCACCGCCGCCGAGCTTCCGGATCGCCCTCATCGTCGCCACCTTCGGCCTCTTCAGCTGGACCTACACCGCGCGCCTGGTGCGTGGGCAGGTGATCTCGCTGCGGGAGCGGGAGTTCGTCGATGCCGCCCGGGCCGCCGGCGCGGGGACCGGACACCTGCTCGTACGCCAACTCCTGCCGAACATCTGGGCACCCATCCTCGTCACGCTGTCGCTGAACGTCCCCCAGTTCATCGCCGTCGAGGCCGCGCTGGCATTCGTCAACATCGGCGTCACCGAACCCACCCCGGACCTGGGCCGGATGATCTACAACAGCATCGGCTACGTGGCCAGCGACCCGTACTACACCCTGTTCCCCGGCCTGACGATCTTCGTCCTCGTGCTGGCGTTCAACCTCTTCGGCGACGCGCTCCGCGACGCCCTCGACCCGCGGTCGACCCGGTAACCGCGAACACCCACCGTTGATGCCCGCGCGCGGGGCCGGGGACGGCGCGCGCCCGGGCGGAAGGGAGATGCACCGTGCACACAAGAATTCGGACACTGTCGGTCGGTTTCCTGTCCGTGGCGCTCGTCGCCGCCGGCTGCACGAGGACCACCGACGGCGGCGGGTCCGCCGAGGGCGATCGCGAGGTCAAGACCCAGACCGGGTCGATCTCGTACGAGGCCGGTGACAACCAGGCCCCGGCGGCGGCCGTCGACGGGGCGAGGAAGGGCGGTGTCGTCACCGTCCTGCGCGACTTCGACTTCGAGCACCTCGACCCGGCCCGCAACTACGTCAGCGTCCAGCAGCTCACCGGCGGCCTGATCTACCGGTCGCTCACCGGTTACAAGGAGAACGGCACCGGGCAGCTGCTCCTCGTCGGCGACCTCGCCCGGGATCCCGGCAAGGACGTCAACGGCGACTGCAAGGTCTGGGAGTTCACCCTCCGCGACGGCCTGAAGTACGAGGACGGCTCGCCCGTCACCACGAAGGACATCGCGTACGGCGTGGCCCGCTCCTTCGCGCCGAACCTCAACGAGGGCCCGCACTACATCCAGCAGTGGCTCTACCCGGGCGGCGCCTACAACGCCACCTACAAGGGACCGTACGACGGGGGCAAGCCGGCTCCGGACGGCGTGGAGACCCCGGACGACAAGACCATCCGGTTCACCTTCGCCGAGCCGCACTGCGACATGCCGTACGCCGCGGCGATGCCCACCACCTCGCCGGTCCCCGGAGCCAAGGACACGAAGGGCAACTACGACCTGCGGCCCTTCTCGTCGGGCCCGTACCGCGTCAAGTCGTACCAGCGGGACGTGGCACTGGAACTGGAGCGCAACCCGCACTGGGACCCGGCCACCGACCCGCTGCGCACCGCGTACCCGGACGGTTTCCGGATCACGTTCGGCCTGGAGGCGGCGCAGATCGCCGAGCGTCTGGTCGCCGACGCCCCGGCCGACCAGACGGCCATCACCTGGACCGACGTGCCTCCGGCCGTGCTGCCCCGGACCACCTCCGGCCCGGCGGCCGAGCGGGTGGTCAACGGCCCGACCCAGTACACGTGGGTGCTCAACATCAACACGCAGCGGGTCACCGACCTCAACGTCCGCCGCGCGCTGAACTACGCGGTCGACAAGGACGCGGCGCTCAAGGCCATCGGCGGCCAGGCCGCCGGCAGCCCGGCGACCACCCTGATGTCGCCCACCACCGCCGGCTGGAAGAAGTACGACGTCTTCAACGCCCCGGTCACCGGTGACGCCGCCAAGGCCGCGGAACTGCTCGGCGGGAAGACGCCGGAACTGGTGCTCGCCCACGCCAACACCGAGCTGCGCACCCAGCAGGCCGAGGCCATCCGCAAGAGCCTCACCGAGCGCGGCTTCAAGATCACGATGAAGTCGCTGGAATCGTCGAGCTACTACGACGAGATCGGCCGCAAGAACAACCCGTACGACCTGTACCTCGGCGGTTGGGGCGCGGACTGGCCGACCGGTTCGACGGTCGTCCCGCCGCTCTACGACGGCCGCCAGATCGGCCCCGAGGGCAACAACAACCTCTCGTACCTGAACGACCCCACCATCAGCGCCGAGGTCGACCGGGTGCAGAAGCTGCCGGCGGCGGAGCAGGACGCGGCGTGGATGGCGCTCGACGAGCGCATCATGCGGGACCTCGCGCCGGTCGTGCCGCTCTACTACGACGCGGCGTACGTCATGCACGGCTCGAAGATCGGCAACGCCTTCCTCAGCGACGCCTTCGGCAACCTCCAGGTCAACACCATCCACGTCAAGGAGTGACGCCTCCGGCGGGGAGCGGCCCGGTCCGCTCCCCGCCGGAGTCGCTCGAAGGAGGTGCGACACATGCTTCGCTTCATCGTCCGACGGCTGCTGGTCGCGGTCGTCACCCTCGCCGTCATCAGCCTGGTCACGTTCGGGCTGTTCTTCGCGGTGCCCAGCAGTCCGGCCAAGGTGATGTGCGGCAAGAACTGCACCGCCGAGGACATCGCCCAGGTCGAGGAGCGGCTGGGCATCCGCGACCCCCTGCCCGAGCAGTACGTCGCGTTCGTCCGGGGGATCGCGGCGGGACGCACCTTCGGGTCGGGGGACTTCCGGCGCGAGTGCCCGGCCCCGTGCCTCGGCTACTCGTTCCGCAACGACCAGCCGGTCACCGAGATCGTCACCCAGCGCGCCCCGGTCACGATCAGCATCGTCCTCGGTGCCGCCACCGTCTGGATCCTGCTCGGCGTCTCCCTGGGCATGGTGTCGGCGTTGCGCCGGGGGACGGTCTTCGACCGGTTCGCCATCGGCGTCAGCCTCGCCGGCGCGTCGATGCAGGTGTACTTCTTCGGCCTCATCCTGCTCTACGTCCTCGTCTACGCCACCGGCCTGCTGCCGTTCCCCAGCTACACCCCGTTCACCGAGCATCCGGGCCGGTGGGCCCTCGGCCTGCTGCTGCCCTGGTTGACCCTGGGCTTCCTGAACTCGGCGCTCTACGCCCGCCTGTCCCGGGCGCAGATGCTGGAGACCCTCTCCGAGGACTTCGTGCGTACGGCCCGGGCCAAGGGCCTGCCACCGCGCCAGGTGTACGGCCGGCACGCGCTCCGGGCCGCGATCACCCCGATCGTGACCATCGCGGGGCTCGACATCGGCACCGCGCTCGGTGGCACCTTCATCACCGAGACCATCTTCGGTCTCCAGGGACTGGGCAAGGCCACGGTCGAGGCCGTGCAGTTCCTGAACCTGCCGGTGGTGATGGCCACCGTGCTCCTCGCGGCGATCTTCATCGTGGTCGCCAACATCGTCGTCGACCTGCTGTACGCGGTCATCGACCCGCGCGTGCGGCTGAGCTGAGGGAGGACAGATGACCGACACTGCGGTGCCCGTGGCGGGCCGGTCCGGGCCGTACCTGCGGGTGGAGGACCTGCGGGTGCGCTTCGACACCTCCGACGGCGTGGTCCGCGCCGTCGACGGGCTCTCCTTCGACGTGGAGCAGGGCCGGACGTTGGGGATCGTCGGGGAGTCCGGGTCCGGCAAGAGTGTGACCTCGCTGGCGATCCTCGGCCTGCACGATCCACGTCGGACCCGGCTGTCCGGGCGGATCCTGCTCGCCGGTCGCGACGTCGTGACGTTGCCGGAGGAGGAGGTGCGCCGGCTGCGGGGTCGGGATGTGGCGATGATTTTTCAGGATCCGTTGTCGGCGTTGCATCCGTACTACTCGGTGGGGCGGCAGATCGCGGAGGCGTATCGGGTGCATCATCCGGGGGCGGGTCGTCGTGAGGCGCGGCAGCGTGCGGTGGACATGTTGGGTCGGGTGGGGATTCCGCAGCCTGCCCGGCGTTTTGATCAGTATCCGCATGAGTTTTCGGGTGGGATGCGGCAGCGGGCGATGATCGCGATGGCGTTGGTGAATGATCCGGATCTGGTGATCGCTGATGAGCCGACCACGGCGTTGGATGTGACGGTGCAGGCGCAGATTTTGGATTTGTTGGCGGATCTGCAGGCGGAGTTCGGGTCGGCGATCATTTTGATCACGCACGATCTGGGTGTGGTGTCGCAGGTGGCCGATGACATGTTGGTGATGTACGGGGGGCGGGCGGTCGAGTCCGGGAGTGTGGAGCAGGTGTTGCGGCGGCCGCAGCATCCGTACACGTGGGGCCTGTTGTCCAGCGTGCCGTCGTTGCACGGTGACGCGGACGCGGATCTGGTGCCGATCGCGGGTAACCCCCCGAGCCTGATTGATCTGCCGTCGGGGTGTGCGTTCCATCCGCGGTGCCGCTACGCCGACCGCAACGGGGCCCTGTCCCGCACCGAGGTCCCCGAGTTGCGCCCGGCCGGGGCGCCCGGCCACCTGGTGGCCTGTCACCTGCCGGCCGACGAGCGGACCCGCCTGTACGCCGAGGACGTCGCCCGGGTGGGGGTGGCCCGATGAGCGCCGAGACCGGCGAGCCGCTGCTGCGGGTGCGGGGGTTGAGCAAGCATTTCCCGGTGCGGGAGGGTTTCGGTCGTGCCGGTCTGGTGCGGGCGGTCGACGGGGTGGACTTCGAGGTGCGGGCCGGGCAGACGTTGGGTCTGGTGGGGGAGTCCGGTTGTGGGAAGACGACCACGGGTCGGATGCTGGTGCGGTTGCTGGAGCCGACGGCGGGCAGTATCGAGTTCGCCGGGCGGGACATCACGCGCGCGGGGCGGCGGGAGTTGCGGCCGTTGCGGCAGGACCTGCAGATCATCTTCCAGGACCCGTACGCGTCGTTGAACCCGCGGCACACCGTCGGGCGGATCGTGGCGATGCCGTTGCAGGTCAACGGGATCACTCCACCCGGCGGGGTCCGCAAGCGGGTGCAGGAACTGTTGGAGCTGGTCGGGTTGAACCCGGAGCACTACAACCGGTATCCGCACGAGTTCTCCGGCGGTCAACGGCAACGCATCGGGATCGCCCGCGCCCTGGCGCTGCGTCCGAAGCTGATCGTGGCCGACGAACCCGTCTCGGCGTTGGACGTCTCCATCCAGGCGCAGGTGGTCAACCTGCTGCGCGACCTGCAACGCGACCTCGGGCTGGCGTTCGTGTTCATCGCCCACGACCTGGCCGTGGTCCGGCACTTCTGCCACCGGGTGGCGGTCATGTACCTGGGACGGATCGTGGAGATCGGCGACCGCGACGACATCTACCACCGCCCGCAGCACCCCTACACCCGGGCACTGCTGTCAGCGATCCCCGACGTCACCCGCCTCGGCCCCGCCGGACGGATCCGACTCACCGGCGACGTCCCCACACCCCTGGACCCACCCACGGGCTGCCGCTTCCGCACCCGCTGCTGGAAAGCCCGCGACATCTGCGCCACCGACGAGCCCACCCTGACCCCCCGCGACGGCGGACACCAGGCCACCGCCTGCCACTTCCCCGAAACCGGACCCCTGACCACCGGGGAGCCGGCGGAGGTCGCCGCGCCGGAGGTGGGTGCCGCCCCGGGGCGAGCCGTGCTCGGCGGTGGATGAGGCCCTGCCGCCCACGGGCGACAGCGGGTCCCGACCGTGGCAGGGGGCCGCCCGACGGTGTCGGAGGCCCACCTGCCCGCCTCGTCAGCGGTTGGGGTCCACCGTGCCGGACACCTCGTCCACGTCGTACCCGGCGCGGCTGACCTCGCGGGCGGACCGCCGGTCCTCGGCGGGCTCGTCGGCGAAGTCGTCGCCGGTGTCGTCGGTGGTGTGCAGCGACTCGCCCGGTGGTCGCAGCGACGCCTCCATGGCGGTGGCGCCGTCCGGCTCGTCGGTGTCGGCCAGGTCGAAACGCTTCTCATCGGTCATGACGCACTCCTGCCCCGCTCGGGTGATCGCAAACGAGGTCAGCGGGTCGCGTCCGGGTGCCCCGGCATGCTGGAACCCCCGCCGCTGCCGCCCGACGATCCGCCGGCGACCCCGGAGCCGTCGTCCTCGGTGACCACGTCGGGTCGACCGGGGGCGCCCTCCGGCGCGGGTACCTCGGTGTCCGCCTCGACCTGGACCAGTCGGGCCTGGCCGGCCTCGTCCTCGGCGTGCTCCGGATCGACCGGCAGCTCGCCGTCGCGCGCTCGGTATCCCACGCCGTGCCTCCCGTCGCCGGCCGTGCCCGTTACCGCCGGCCGCCTACCCGACGTGTCGGTGGCGAAACGTGACAAGCCCGGGTGCCCGACCGGCGCGTCGGCCGTCCCGGCCGGTCAGGTCGACCGGGATCCACTCCGCCGCGGGCCGCCGCGACGGCCGCCGGGGGCGCCCGGGGAGCGCCGGACCGGCGTCAGCGCCAGGGCCGTCCAGTGCGCCGGGCGGGTGAGCGTGCGCGGCAGCACGGTGTGCCGGTCGCCCCGCGCCGCGTCGAGCTGCGACTGGTGCAGGAACAGGGCCGTCGACAGGTCCGCCCCACGCAGGTCCGCGCCCCGCAGGTCGGCGCCGGTGAGGTCGGCCCGGCCCAGGTCGACGCCGCGCAGGTCCGCGCCGATCAGCAGCGCGCCGCGCAGGTTCGCCCCGCGCAGGTCCACCCGCCGCAGGTCGGCGCCGAGGAGCGCGGCGCCGCGCCGGTCCACCCCCGGTCGGCCGCCGCGTTCCCGCGCGCGGTCGCCGGCGCGCGCCAGAAGCGGGTTCACCCGCCCCCGGTACGCGTCGACGTCCAGCGTGCGCAGCGACTCCGGGTCGCCGCCGGCCAGCCGCTCGGTCTCGGCGAGCGCGGCGGACAGCTCGGCGCGCAGCTCCGGCGGCGGGCGCAGGGACAGCGCCTCGGTGAGGTACCAGAGCAGCTCGTGCAGGGGCCGGACCACGGCGAACGTGTCGAACATCCGGCGGGCGGTCGCCGGGGCGTCGCGCCAGTCCCGCCCGCCGAAGGTCACCTGGGCGACCCGCTGCCCGGCGCCGAAGCAGTCGAAGACGGTGCAGCCGGGGAAGCCCCGCTCGCGCAACTCGCCGTGGATGCCGCAGCGGGAGTCCGGTCGCAGGTTCGGGCACGGCTGCCCGGCGGGCTTGTCGAGAGCGAAGTCCGCCGAGGCGGAGAAGGCCGGCGCGACGCAGCAGAGCCCGAAGCACCGGGAGCAGTCGGCTCGCAGGTCACCGGGGGAGGGTGTGGCGCTCTCCGACACGCTGACCGTTTCTCCTGACGCTCCGGACCCGCCCCCGCGGGTCGCCGACCTCGCCATTCTCCGGCCTGCGTCCGGCGGCTGCGGTCGTCGGGGGTGGCATTCGTGCGGTTCACCACGGTGCGGGCGGGCGTACTCGTATGGTGACGGTGTCCGGGGGCGGTCGGAGGTGCGGCGTGGACGACAGCGAGCGCGAGCAGGCCCTGCTCACCGCGCTGACCACCGAACACTTCGTCCTGCAGACCTCGCGCGGCGTGACGGTCGCGGAGTCGACCGGCCGGGCCACGATCTTCCTGTCGATGCTCTCGGCCGCGCTGATCGGCCTCGGCTTCGTGTCCAGCAGCGGCGACCTGCTCAAGCCCTTCCTCGGGGCGGTGCTGCCCACCCTCATCGTGACCGGGCTGCTGACCTACCTCCGGCTCGTCCAGACGATGGTGGAGAACTCGCTGGACCTGAGGCGGATCCAGAGCATCCGCGCCTACTACCACCGGCGGTTCGCCGGCGAGCACGACTTCTTCGCCGACGCCGTGATGGGGGAGGGCACCACCATGGAGGCCGCCTGGGCGGCCGTCGGGTCCCGCCCGGGCAGGACGCAGCTCCTGCTGACCACCGCGGCGCTGGTCGGCGCGGTCAACGCCCTGCTGGTGGGGCTCGGCGTCACACTGCTCACCGCGATGGCCGCGGACTCCGCCACCCTGGCGGTCGCCGTCGGCGTGGTGGTCGCGCTCGCGGTCTTCGGCGCGCAGTTCGCGTACATCAACCACCGGTCGGTGTCACTGCGGCGCTGACGGCACGCCGGGGCCGGCTCGCCGCGCGGCGCCCGGGGGAGCGGGCGCCGCGCGACGCGGATCAGAAGGCGAACAGCGTGCCGGTCTCGCGGAGCAGGTGGCAGCGGTTGCCGAAGGTCTCGACGTACGACACCGGGCGGTCCCGCCACCAACCGAGGGCCCGGACGGTGACCGGGGCGTACTCCAGGGTGCACGGGCCCTGGTCGACCTCCAGCGCGGCGAGGTCCCCGTCGACGGCGGCCACGTTCTGGCACGCCGTGGCGGCGTACGGGTGGCGGCCGCCGGCCGGCTCGCAGCGCAGCGTGGCGACCCGGGGAGCGCCGTCGACGTGCGGTTCGACGCTCAGCAGCAGGACGGTGGTGGGGGTCGCGGTGGAGGCGTGGGCGGCCGGGGGAGCGACCGCGCCGGTGAGCACGCCGGTGGCGAGGAGGGAAGCCGTCGAGAGCGCGGCGATCCGCTGGGCGAAGGGCATGGTGTGTCCTTCCGTCGGGGCCCCGGGTGGGGGCCGATCGTCGGCCCGGCCGTTCGTGCGACCGCGCCGACGACCACCCTAGGTGGACACTGTGAACCCATTTCGTGACCGACTGTTACGTCGACTCGGCCTGCCGCCACGAGTCGTCGGGCAGCGCCGCGGCCTGGGGTCCCATCAGCAGCATGCCGCCGTCGACCGGCCAGGAGGCCCCGGTGACGTAGGCGGCGGCGGGCGAGGCGAGCAGGGCGACCACCGCGGCGACCTCCCGCGCGTCGCCGGGACGACCCACCGGTACGCCCGGCCGTGACTGGGTGAACGGGTCGACGTCCTCCTGCCCCGTCATCGGGGTGGAGATCTCCCCGGGGGCGACCGCGTTGACGGTGATCCCGTCGGCGGCCAGCTCCTGCGCCATCACCTTGGTCAGCAGCCCCAGACCGCCCTTGGCGGCGCAGTACGCGGCCGAGCCCACCCGTGGGGCGTGCTCGTGCACGCTGGTGATGGTGATGATCCGTCCGCCCCGACCGGCCGTCGCATCCGGCGGGCGACCCGCTGCGCGCAGAGGAACGGCCCGTCCAGGTCGACGGCGAGCACCTCCCGCCACTGCTCCCAGGTGGTGTCGACGAACGGCGCCGAGGCGCCGGTGCCGGCGTTGTTCACCAGCACGCCGACGCCGCCGAGCCGGTCGGCGAGGTCGTCGACCACGGCGGCGGCCTCCGGCAGCCGGGTCAGGTCCAGTTCGGCGACCTCGCAGCGCCGGCCGCCGCCGCGCACCTCGGCGGCGGTCCGTTCCGCTCCGTCCGGGTCGCCGTACCAGGTGATGCCGATGTCGAAGCCGGCCTCGGCGAGTGCCACGGCACAGGCCTTGCCGATGCCGGAATCCGCGCCGGTGACGATGGCGGTCCGTGGGTAGTCCTCATGGTGCGCTGGCATGGGCAGGCACTACCCGTCATATGCGATTGCAACCATGTGTGAACACAAATCGACGCAGAGGATTGTGCCGGTTGTTTGCCCTCTGACATCCTCCTGCTTGGACGCTGCCAGCGACGGTCGCCAATCCGGGACACCGCGCTGTGGTGACGCGTTCCCGGGAGGACCCTCGTGAAGCGCAGAAGTCGCCATCTACTCGCAGGACTAGCGGTCGCCGCCCTCGTGGCGACCACGGGTGCCGCCGGCATCCACTTCACCGGCGTCGAGGCGCCGGCCGCGGCCGCCGTCGGTGACGGCGAGCTGCCGAGCGCCACCGGCGCGCACCTCGAACGGTTGCGCCAGGCGGTGCCGGGCAGCGACGGCATGGCGCCGGACGGCCCCGGCAGTGCCGCCCAGCAGGAGTTCCTGGAGCGGGCCTACCCCGCCGACACCATCAGCATCGCCCAGGTCGACCGGTCGAAGGCGGCGTACGCGTCCGCCGAGAAGCGGTTCCGGGGCGCCAGCAGCTGGACCAACGTCGGCCCGAGCGAGGCGCTCTACCCGTTCACCGAGTACCGCAACGCCTTCAACTACGTGCCCAACGAGTACGTCGCGGGCGGCAGGGTCACCTCGCTGGACATCAGCCCGGACTGCTCCCAGCTGCTGTGCCGGGCGTACGCCACGCCGGCCGGCGGTGGCGTCTGGGGCACCCTGAACATCCTTGCCGCCGAGCCCCGGTGGTTCTACCTCGGTGGCCCGCTCGGCATCAACGCCGCCGGTTCGGTGAAGATCGACCGCAACGACAGGACCGGCCTGACCATCTACGTCGGCACCGGTGAGGCCAACACCTGCGGCTCCGGCTGCGTCGCCGGCGTCGGCCTCTACAAGTCCACCAACGGGGGCCTGACCTGGTCCAGCCCTCTCGGCAAGGACGTCCTGTCCGGCAAGGGCCTCGGCGAGATCACCATCAAGCCGGGCGACCCGAAGACCATCTACGTCGCGACGACCACCGCACTGCGCGGCATGTCCAGCTCCTGCTGCACGGGCGTCACCCGACCGGTGCCGGACGCGGAAAAGTGGGGTCTGTACAAGACCACCGACGGTGGAAAGAACTGGACGTTCATCCACAACGGCTCGGCCAACGCGGCCGACTGCACCGGCAGCGCCGCCGAGTACAACAACACCGCCGACTGCTCCCCGCGCGGCGTGCGCTACGTCAAGCTCGACCCGAAGAACTCGAACATCGTCTACGCCTCCTCGTACGCCCGGGGCGTCTGGCGCTCGGCGGACGCCGGCGCCACGTGGACGCAGATCAAGGCGTCGCTCAACCCGGCCGTGTTCCAGACCCGGGCGGCGATCGACGTGACCGCGCTGCCGAACGGCAAGACCCGGATGTACGTCTACGAGGGCAACATCGGCAACCCGTACTCGCGGCTGTTCCGGAGCGACGACGTGGCCGCCGGCACCCCGGCGTTCGCCGACCTGACCAGCTCCAACCCGGCCGACACGGGCTTCGCCACCTACAACCAGTGCACCGGCCAGTGCTGGTACGACGTGTTCGTCCACACCCCGCCCGGGCACCCGGACGTCGTCTACACCGGTGGCTCGTACGTCTACGGCGAGACCGTCGCCCACAAGCGGGCGGTCGTCCTCTCCACCGACGCGGGGGTCAGCGGCACCGACATGACCTTCGACGGCACCGACGAGCTGCACCCGAACGGTCTGCACCCCGACCAGCACGCCTTGGTCACCAACCCGCGCAACCCGTTCCAGTTCTTCGAGGCCAACGACGGCGGCATCATGCGCTCCAGCGGCCAGTTCGTGGACCGCTCCGCCTGGTGCGACAACCCGGCCCGCAACTTCACCGGCACCACCGGCCCGGCCCGGAAGGCCCGCTGCCAGCAGATGCTCTCGAAGATCCCCTCGAAGCTGGAGGGCGTCAACAAGGGCATGACGACGCTGCAGTTCATCAGCCTGTCGGTCAGCCCGCACGACGTGAACCTGCTCCAGGGCGGCACGCAGGACAACGGCACCTGGGAGAACAAGGGCCAGCGCAAGCGCTGGGTCAACACCATGATCGGTGACGGCGGCGCGTCCGGCTTCGACGTCGCCAAGCCGGAGTTCCGGTTCCACACGTTCTACGACGCCACCCCCGAGGTGAACTTCAACAACGGTGACATCGGCAGTTGGATCTCGGTCTACGAGGGTGTCTTCGGTCAGGCGGGCACCCTGTTCTACGCCCCGGTGATCAGCGACCCGAAGGTCAGCGGCACGATGTTCGCCGGCACCGGCCGGACGGTCTACCGCACGAAGACCTTCGGCCTGGGCGACCGCAGCATGGAGGAGGCCAACCGGATCTGCAACAGCTGGACCGGCACCTTCGAGGCGCAGTGCGGTGACTGGGCGGAGCTGGGCACCACCCGGCTCACCGACGCCGCGTGGGGTGACCGGGCCGGCGGCGCGGTCTCGGTGGTCCAGCGGGTCGACTCCGACTCGTCCACCGCGTACGCGGCGACCAGCACCGGCCGGGTCTTCGTCACCCGCAACGTCGACGCCGAGCCCGCCTCGTCGGTGACGTGGACGCGGATCGACAACGCCACGACGCCGAACCGCTTCGTCACGAGCATCCACATCGACCCGGCCGACCCGAGCCGGTCGTGGGTGTCCTACAGCGGCTTCAACTCGAACACCCCGGCCACCCAGGGCCACGCGTTCGAGGTGAAGGTGGACGGTGCGGCGGCGACGTGGACCGACCGGTCGTACGACTTCGGCGACCAGCCGATTACGGACCTGGTCCGCGACGACGTCACCGGTGACCTGTACGCGTCCACCGACTTCGGTGTGCTGCGGCTGGCCAAGGGCTCGACGAGCTGGGTCAAGGCGGCCGGCGGCATGCCGAACGTCGAGGTCGCCGGGCTGACCATCGTGCCGGGCAAGCGGGTCCTGTACGCCGCCTCGCACGGTCTCGGCGCCTGGCAGCTGAAGCTGAGCTAGGCGGAACACGATCGGCATCAACCGGGTGGGGGGCCGCGCGAGCGGCCCCCCACCGCTGCCCGAGGCGGCCGGCCGGATCTGGCGTACGCTCGGCGCGGCCTTCGTCCTCCTCGTCTTCGTCCCACCGCTGCTGCTGCTGGTGTCCGGTTCGTTCACCGAGCCCGGCCTGCCGCCGTCGCCGACGCCGCAGCTCGTGCCCGACCCGGTGTCGACCACCGGCTACACGCAGGCCGTGGAGCTGGGCGGTCTGCTGCGCGCCTCGCTCAACTCGGTGCTGGTGGCGGTCGTCGCAGTGCCGCTGAGCGTGCTGGTCGCCTCGCTCGCGGGCTTCGCGCTGGCCCGGGTCGCCCCACGCACCACCGCGGCCGTGGTCACGGCGACCCTGGTCGCCCTGATGGTTCCGGCCACCGCGCTGCTGGTTCCCCGCTTCGCGATCTTCCGCGCGCTGGGGCTGACCGATACGCTGGTGCCCTTGATCGCCCCGGCGTTGCTGGGCACCTCGCCGCTCTACGTCCTGGTCTACTACCTGGCCTTCCGGGCGTTGCCGGCGGATCTCTACGACGCCTGCCTGGTGGAGGACCTGTCGCCGATGCGTACGTGGTGGCGCGTGGCGCTCCCGCTGGTCCGCCCGGTCACCGCCGCGCTGACGGCGCTCACCTTCGTGCTGACCTGGTCGAACTTCCTCGATCCGCTGATCTACGTCTACGACCGCGACCTGTTCACCCTTCCGCTGGCGCTGCGTTCGCTGTCGGTGCTGGACCCGACGAACTTCCCGGTCTTCCTGGCCGGCGCGGTCGTCGCGACGGTGCCGGCGCTGCTCGTGTTCGTGCTCGCCCAGCGGCGCTTCCTGCACCACGACGACGATCCGAGGGGACGATCGTGAGACCCAAGGCGCTGCTCGCCCTGCTGCTGTCCGCCCTGCTGGTGCTGACCGGCTGCGGGTCCGGCGACGACTCCTCCTCCGAGCGGGGCGGCCCGGTCAAGCTGCTGGTCTTCGGCGCGCCGGAGGAACTGGCCGCGTACCGTACGCTGCTCGACGCGTACGCCAAGGCCCGTCCCGGGTCCGACGTGCAGCTGATCGAGGCCAGCGACCGCAAGGACCTGCTCGCCCGGTTGGCCACGTCGGTCGCCGGTGGTGCCCCGCCGGACCTGTTCCTGATGAACTACCGGTTCTACGGCCAGTTCGCGGCGAAGGGCGTCGTCGAGCCGCTGGACGGGCGGATCGCCGCCTCGGAGGCGATCGACCCGGCCGCGTACTACCCGGTGGCGATGGACGCCTTCCGGTGGGGTGGCAGGCAGCTGTGCCTGCCGCAGAACGTGTCCAGCCTGGCGGTGTACTACAACCGCAGCCTCTTCCAGAAGCACGGCGTGCCCGAGCCGAAGGCCGGGTGGACCTGGAACGACCTGGTCGGTACCGCGACGGCGATGACCCGCGACTCCCGCGGTCTGGTGATCAAGGGCACCGAGAGCGAGGGCGCCGCACAGCGCCCGGTCGTGCACGGCCTCGGCGTCGAGCCGTCGATCATCCGGCTGGCGCCATTCGTCTGGTCCAACGGCGGCGAGATCGTCGACGACCCCGACAAGCCGACCCGGCTGACCCTGGACACTCCGGCCGCCCGGGAGGCGCTGAAGAACCTGGTCGACCTGCGGCAGGCGTACGGGGTGGTGCCGACCGACGAGGAGGTGGAGGCCGAGGACGACGAGTCCCGGTTCGCCAACGGTCGCCTCGCCATGTTGATGACGTCGCGGCGGGCCACCACCAACTTCCGCACCATCACCGACTTCGAGTGGGACGTCGCGCCGCTGCCGGTCTACCAGAAGTCGGTGGGCGTGCTGCACTCCGACGCGTACTGCATGACGCGCGGTTCGAAGAACAAGGACGCCGCCTGGCGGTTCCTGGAGTACGCCATCGGCGAGGAGGGGCAGAAGATCATCGCGGCGACCGGTCGTACCGTGCCGTCGCACATCGGCGTCTCGCAGTCGTCGGCGTTCCTCGGTCCGTCGCAGCCGCCGCGCAGCGCGAAGGTCTTCCTCGACGCGATCCCCACCGTGCGGGCGCTGCCGACCGTCTCCACCTGGCCGGAGATCGAGGACGTCGCCTACGGCATCCTGGAGAACGCGATGCACCGGGGCGACAAGCTCGACGACGTCATCCGGGATCTCGACCAGCAGACCCGACCACTGTTCGCCCGGGGCGAGCAGGGGTGACCGGAGCCGGCCTGATCCTCGACGGCGTCTCGGCCGCCTACCGCGGTACGACCGTGCTGCACGAGGTGGACCTCACCGTCGGCCGGGGGGAACTGCTGGTCGTCCTCGGCCCCTCCGGCGCGGGCAAGTCGACGGTGCTGCGGGTGGTGGCCGGTCTGGAACCGGTCACCGCCGGCCGCGTCCACATCGCCGGCCGGGACGTGACCGACCGGCGTCCCGGCCTGCGCAACGTGTCGATGGTCTTCCAGTCGTACGCCCTGTTCCCGCACCTGACCGTTGCCGAGAACATCGCCTTCGGCCTGGAGGTGCGCGACGTCCGCCGCGCGGTCGCCCGGGAGCGGGCCCGGACGGCGGCCGAGTCCGTCGGCTGCGCCGCCCTGCTCGACCGTCGGCCGGGGCAGCTCTCCGGCGGCGAGCGGCAGCGGGTGGCGCTGGCCCGGGCGCTGGTCCGGGAGCCGGACGTCTTCCTCCTCGACGAGCCGCTGTCCAACCTGGACCTGGCGCTGCGGGTGGAGATGCGCGCCGAACTGCGCGCCCTGCACGACCGGTTGGGCGCCACGATGGTGCACGTCACCCACGACCAGACCGAGGCGCTGGTGCTCGCCGACCGGATCGCGGTGCTCCGTGACGGGCGCGTCGAGCAGGTCGGCACCCCGGACGAGATCTGGCGCACCCCGGCGACCCGTTTCGTCGCCGGCTTCGTCGGATCCCCGGCGATGAACCTGCTGCCCGCCGACGGCCCGGTGCGCCCCACCGGTGACGGGCCGCCCGGTGCGCTCGTCACCGATGCCGGCCGGTGGGAGATCGGGTTCCGGCCGGAGGCGGTCTCCCTGGACGCCGCCGGGGGAGCGGTGGCGACCGTCGACCGGGTGGAGGTGGTCGGCGAGGACGCCTACGCGTACGTCACCCTCGCCGGCGGGCACCCGGTGGTCGCCCGGGTGCCGGCCGCCCGGCGCCCCGAGCGGGCAGCGGCGGTACGCGTGGGCGTGCGCTGGGCGGACACGCACGTGTTCCACGCCGACTCCGGCCTCCGGTACAACCCGTGACGAGGCCGGACACCCGTTCCCGCCGGCAGTTGGCGCTGATGCTGGCGCCGTACCTGGTGGGTCTGGTCGGGCTGGTTCTGCTGCCGGCGCTGGTCACGCTCGCGCTGGCGTTCACCTCCTACGACCTGCTGCGCCCGCCGACCTGGGTGGGCCTGGACAACCTCACCGCGCTCGCCGACGACCCGATCTTCCGGGTCGCCCTGGTCAACTCGCTGGTCTTCGCGCTGATCGCCGTACCGTTGCGGGTGCTCCTCGCGCTCGGCCTGGCCCTGCTGCTGCACCGCCGTGCCCTCGGCGTGGGCAGTGCGCGCAGCGCGGCGCTGCTGCCCACGGCGGTCCCGGAGATCGCGTACGGCCTGCTGTGGCTCTGGCTGTTCAACCCGCTGTACGGGCCGATCAACCAGATGCTGCGCACCGGGGGCGAGAACGGCCTGACCGCGCTGGGCCGCACCCCGCCGCAGTGGTTGACCGACCCGACCGACGCCCGCGCCGCCATCATTCTGATGAGCCTGTTCACCATGGGGGAGACCTTCGTGGTGCTGCTCGCGGCCCGGCGGTCGCTGCCCCGGGACGTCTACGAGATGGCCGCTTTGGAGGACGCCACCGGCTGGGACGTGTTCCGCCGGGTCACCCTGCCCCTGATGGCGCCGGTGCTGGCCCTGCTCGCCGTCCGCGACGTCGTGGCGAGCCTGCACTTCACGTTCGTGCCGGCGTTCGTGGTGACCGACGGCGGGCCGCCGCCGTACTCCACCACCTACCTGTCGCTGT
Source organism: Micromonospora sp. NPDC049497 (assembly GCF_044465805.1). Classification (NCBI taxonomy): domain Bacteria; kingdom Bacillati; phylum Actinomycetota; class Actinomycetes; order Micromonosporales; family Micromonosporaceae; genus Micromonospora; species Micromonospora sp. NPDC049497. Next base: position 204,802 of record NZ_JBITMC010000008.1, read on the forward strand.
TCGTCTACCAGACCGGTTTCGAGTACCTGCGCTACGGCTATGCGGCGGCGGCGACACTCGTGATGATCCTGCTGACCGCGGCGGCGGTGGTCGTGCAGTGGCGGCTCTTCCGCCGCTACCGTTCGTTCTACCGCCTGTAGCGGGGTCAGCCGCGTCGTCGCAGCCGCGTCGTGGCCATCCAGCAGAGGCCGCCGAGAACCGCCCCAGCGCACGCCGTCAGCAGTGCCTGGGCGAACGGCGGAACGACCCATCCGTGCGTCAGAACCGTGAGGCCGTCGTGCCGACGGGCTGTTTCGGGGACCTCCACCTCCCATTCGTAGTTGTCGTCCGGCCCCGCGAGTGCATGCCAGGAGGTGCCGAGCTCGACATCGTGGACGGGACCTGAGAAGTCGAAGGCCGCCCGGGTCCAGTGCCCCACGCACCGGCTGTGTTGCCTCTCCAACCTGTCGTAGGTGACGTAGCAGTGGTCAACGGTCACTCCAGCGGGCGCGGGCAGGACACCGGCGACATACGCGATCGCGAGCGCCGTGAGGACGACGCCGCCCCGGGCGAGCGACCGCCGGACGGTCATGGCGGCCGGCGAAACTGGCATGGTGGCCCTCTTCCGGACAAGTCACGAACTCACACCGCTGCAACGTCCAACCTTCCGGTGCCGATGTCAATGCCTGACTCGTGGCCCGGGTCGCCGTGCTGCCTCAGGAGAGAGTGTGGGAGAGACTGTCGTGACGGAACCGGCACGAGATCCGGCCCGTCGGAGGATGACGGAGGTGTCGTGCCATGCGTCGCATACCGGTCCTGCTGACCGCCCTCGGCCTGCTCTGTTGGCTGACCGCCTGCTCCACCACCGACGACCCGCGGGCGCAGCCCGGCGGCTCCCCGCCGCCCGCCGGATCCGGGCCGGCCGTGCCGTCGCCCCCGGCCGGTACGGGGTCGGTCGTGCCGTCGCCGCCGGCCGGTACGGGTTCGGCTCCCGTCCCGGCGTCGCCGCCGGCCGGCTCGGTGGGACCGCCGGCCCCGCCCCAGCCGGGCGGGGGTGAGGTGCCCGGTCCGCTGCCGTTCGGGGAGCGCACCCTCACCGGGACCGTGGAGCGGGTCGGGGACTGCACCATGCTGCTGGTCGGCGAGCGACGGTGGGCGCTGACCGGGGACGCGGCGGCCACCCTGCGCCCCGGCAGCCGGGTCACCGTGCGGGGGGCCGTGGCACCGCTGCCGCCCGCCTGCGCCGACCGTGACCTGGCCCAGACCGTCGCCGTCGCCCGGGTCGAGCCGGCCTGACCGGCTGCACGTGATCGTCCACGTCCGGGCTGTCCGACACGCCGACGGTGTGACAGCGGGACCGTAGACGATCATGGGGTGCCGCCGGAGGGCTGGTGTAACGGGCAGCTGGCCGGGTAGGCGGGGCGGATGGAGCTGGTCGAGGAGTCGCCGTACCGGTTCCGGATCGACCGGCACGACCCGATGCGCGTACCGGGGGTGGTCTTCGCGTCGGAGTCGTTGCTGCCCGACGCCGGAGCCGACAAGTCACTGGAACAGGTCGCGAACGTCGCCACCCTGCCGGGCATCGTCGACGCGTCGTACGCCATGCCGGACGTGCACTGGGGTTACGGCTTCCCGATCGGCGGCGTGGCCGCCACCGACGTGGCACGGGGCGGCGTGGTCTCCCCGGGCGGGGTCGGCTTCGACATCTCGTGCGGCGTGCGGTTGCTCGCCGCCGACCTCGACCGGGCCGACCTCGGGACCCGGCTCGACGGTCTGATGGACGCGCTCGGCGCGGCGATCCCGCGCGGCATGGGCCGGGGCGCGGTGTGGCACCTCACGGGGTCTGACGAGCTGGACGGGGTGCTGCGCGGCGGCTCGCGCTACGCCGTCGAGCGCGGCTTCGGCGTCGAGCGGGACCTGCACCGCTGCGAGGACTACGGCGCGGTCGCGGACGCCAACCCGGCCCAGGTCAGCGCCCGGGCGATCGAACGCGGGGCCGGTCAGGTCGGCAGCCTCGGCTCCGGCAACCACTTCCTGGAGGTCCAGGCCGTCGCGGAGGTGTACGACGAGCCGGTCGCCGCCGCGTTCGGGCTGCGCGCCGGTCAGGTCTGCGTGATGGTCCACTCCGGTTCCCGGGGTCTGGGTCACCAGATCTGCACCGACCACGTCCGGACGATGGAGAAGGTGATGCGCCGGTACGGCATCGAGGTGCCGGACCGGCAGCTCGCCTGCGCGCCGGTCGACTCCCACGAGGGCCGGGCCTACCTCGGCGCGATGGCCGCCGCCGCCAACTACGCCCGCGCCAACCGGCAACTGCTGGCGCACGCCGCCCGGACGGCCTTCACGCGGGAGACCGGCAGCCGCCTCGACCTGGTCTACGACATCTCGCACAACCTGGCGAAGATCGAGACCCACGGCACGGACGGGGACCGTCGCAGCCTGTGCGTGCACCGCAAGGGGGCCACCCGCGCGCTGCCGCCCGGCCATCCGGAGCTGCCCGAGGACCTGCGCGACGTCGGGCAGCCGGTGCTGATCCCCGGCTCGATGGGCACCTCCTCGTACGTCCTCACCGGCGTGCCCGGCTCACCCGCCTTCGCCTCCACCTGCCACGGCGCGGGCCGGGTGCAGAGCCGCAAGCAGGCGGTGAAGGCGGAGCGCGGCCAGGACCCGCGCGGTCAACTGGAGGCGCAGGACATCGCGGTACGCGGTGCGTCCCGGCGCGGCCTGGCCGAGGAGATGCCGGCGGCGTACAAGGACGTGTCGGCCGTGGTCGAGGCGGCGGAGGGCGCCGGCCTGTGCCGGAAGATCGCCCGGCTGGTGCCGCTCGGCGTCGTCAAGGGCTGAAACCGCGTGTTAGGAAGGGCCCCTTCTTAACGCCAGGCGTTAACAAGGGGCCCTTCCTTACACCGCCGGTCACACGTCGAAGGTCACCGCGCAGGACCAGCCCGGCCCGTCGGGGCCGAAGCGCAGCTCGTGCAGGGCGACCGCCTTCGGCACCGCCCCGACCAGCTCCACGTCGTCGGTGGTCGCCGTCCGCCAGCGCACCACCGTGCCGTCCTCGTCGGCCACCTCGGTGCGTACGGGAAGCTCGCCCGCCGTGTCCATCCGGAAGATCACCTCGTCGAGGACGCTGACCAGCAGGTCCTCGTCGTCCTCACCGGCCTGCGGGCGGTACTCCCGATCGGTGAAAGTGCGCGCGCCGGAGGTGTCGGCGAAGGTGTCGACCAGGGCGGTGACCGCCTCGGCCACGCACTCCTCCCGGCTGGGCGCCCACGCCTCGATCCGGACGTCGGCGGTGTGCGGGACGCAGCGGTGGCCGCGCTCGGGTCGTCCTGCCATGCCCCGATCATGCGCCACGAGACCGTCCGGCGGGGCGGTCTGCCCCCGAGACGGTCGGAGAACGTCCCGGGGCTGCGGCTCGGGGTGATCCCGGAGCGGCCCCGGAAACCGTCCCGCCGGCCTGGTCGGCGGGACGGATAAGAAGGGAGGCTACAGGTACCGACCCACCGGAGGTGCCACCGTGGCGACCCGACGCCGACCCCTCGTCCGCCTGCTCCTCAGCGTGCTCGCCGTCGTCGGAGTGCTCTGCTGCGGCGGTGTCGCCGCCGGGGCCTGGGCGTTCACCCGCTCCGGCACCGACACCGTCGGCGAGGTGGACTTCGTGCGCCCGCTCGCCGTACCTCCGCTGGCGCCCTCCCGGATCGACGGGCAGGGCCGGCGCGTGTTCGACCTGCTCGCCCGCGACGGACGCCGGGACTTTCGCGGCGACGGCCGGATGACCCGGACCGCCGGGTTCGACGGTGACTACCTCGGCCCGACGCTGCGGGCGAAGCGCGGTGAGCAGGTGGCGGTGAACGTGGTGAACCGGCTGGGCGAGGAGACCAGCGTGCACTGGCACGGCATGCACCTGCCGGCCCGGATGGACGGCGGCCCGCACCAGATGGTCCGGCCCGGGGCGACCTGGTCGCCGACCTGGACGGTGAACCAGCCGGCCGCGACGCTCTGGTACCACCCGCACGTGCACGGGAAGACCGAGGAGCACGTCTACCGGGGCCTGGCCGGCATGTTCATCCTCGACGACGACCGGGAGGCGGCCCTGCCGCTGCCCCGCGACTACGGCGTCGACGACGTGCCGGTGATCGTGCAGGATCGGGCGTTCTCCCGCAGCGGCCAGTTCACCAAGACCCGGAACTCGATCTCCAGCATCGGGGTGCTGGGCGACACACTCCTGGTCAACGGCACCGTCGGGCCGTACCTCGACGTGCGCACGGAGCGGGTCCGGCTGCGACTGCTCAACGCCTCCACGGCCCGCATCTACGAGTTCGGGCTCTCCGACGGCCGGCCGTTCGACATGATCGCCAGCGACGGCGGCCTGCTGCCGCGCACCGCCCGGCTGAACCAGGTGCGGCTCTCGCCCGGCGAGCGCGCCGAGATCGTGGTGACCGTCCGGCCCGGGGAGCGGGTCACGCTGCGCAGCACCGGCCCCGACCTGGAGGCGGGCGCGCTGGCCGACCGCTTCGCCGGCGGGCGGGACCGCTTCGACGTGCTTCAGCTACGCGCCGCCGGCGCCCTCGCACCGGCGCCGGAGGTGCCCGCCGAACTGGTGCCCTCCGACCGGCTCGCCCCGGCCACCGCCGCGGTGACCCGCCGGCTGGAGTTCCAGGGCCGGGGCGTCAACGGCCGCTCGATGCGGATGGACCGGATCGACTTCGCCGCCACCCGGGACACCACCGAGGTGTGGGAGGTGGAGAACACCGACGGCACCCCGCACAACTTCCACGTCCACGACGTGCAGTTCCAGGTGCTGTCGGTCGACGGCGCGGCCCCGCCGCCGGAGCTGGGCGGTTGGAAGGACACCGTTTACCTCGCGCCGGACCGGCCGGTACGGATCGCCCTGCGGTTCACCGACCACAGTGACCCGAACGTGCCGTACATGTACCACTGCCACCTGCTGTGGCATGAGGACAACGGGATGATGGGCCAGTTCGTGGTGGTCGAGCCGGGCCAGGCGCCGGGCCGCCCGCCCACCGGGCACGCGGGCCACGACTGACGGCGCGGGGCAGCGGGAACGGACGTCCCGGGCGTACGGTCGGCGGGTGTTGATCACCAAGTTCACCCACTCCTGCGTCCGCCTGGAGCACGACGGCGGCGTCCTCGTCATCGACCCCGGCACCTGGAGCGAGCCCCGGGCCCTGACCGGCGCGGACGCCGTGCTGGTCACGCACGAGCACACCGACCACGTGGACGTGCTGCGGCTGGCCGGCCTCGGCGTCCCGGTGTTCGTGCCGGAGGGCGCGACGCTGCCCGGCCCGGTGCCGCTGCCGGTGACCGAGGTCCGGGCCGGGCAGCGGTTCACCGCCGCCGGCATGACGGTGACCGCCGTCGGGGGCCGGCACGCCACCATCCACGGCGGTCTGCCCGACTGCGCGAACCTCGGCTACCTCGTGGCGGATGCCGTCTACCACCCGGGCGACTCGCTGCACCGGCCCGACCACCCGGTGGACACCCTGCTGGTGCCCGCGCAGGCGTCCTGGCTGAAGCTCACCGAGGCGATCGGCTTCGCCACCGCCGTCGGCGCGCGCCGGACGTTCCCCATTCACGACGCGCAGCTCAACGAGCGGGGCATGGCCAGCGTCAACGGCTGGTTCGGCGAGACCGTGCCCGGCTACCGGTTCCTCGAGGTGGACGAGACGGCCTGACGCTCAGACCTCGAAGCGGGGCGTGGCGGCGGTGAGGACCGCCGTCCGCGACGCCACGCCCCACCCTCGTTCCAGGTTTCCCGCCAGGGCGTCGAGCAGGACCGGTACGTCCCGGGCGGCGCCCGGGTGCAGCGCCTCCGCCACGACCAGGATCCGTGTGGTGTCGTCGCGGACCGCCGACCAGCCGCTCTGCCGGTTGGTCCAGCGGCGGGCGTGGGCCCGCCCGTGGTCGTCGGCGAAGATGACCTCGTCCGGGTCGGGGTGCTCCTCGTCGCCGCCGAAGGTCAGGTACCGCTCGTCGCCCCGGGCGTGCCGCACGTCGAGGCCGCCACCGATCCGCGCCGCGTCGATGATCGCGACCGGGATCGCGGACGCCACCGACAGGGCGTTGCCGAGGTCGACCAGGGGGTGCACCTCGGGCAGGCTCCCGGCGGTCCGCAGCCGGCGCAGCAGCGACTCGGCCGCGCACCGGTACCGGGTGGGGGCGAGGCCGGTGCGGGTGAAGGCGCGCCGCCACGCCTGGATCTCCGGGAACGTCGCCTCGGTGCCGGTGGCGAGCCGGTCCCGGGCTGTGTCGTGCAGGGCGCCGAGGGGCAGGGCGGTGCGGGGCTTGCCGTCGACGCCGTCGGCGTACAGGACGCCGGCGACGAGGTCCGGGTGCTCGGCCCACATCCGGGGTGAGTGCTGGAGGTACACGACGGTCCCTTCGGTGGTCACGCCTCGGCCCGGGCGAGCAGCAGGCCGAGGGCGAGGAACGAGCCGGCGAAGCCGCGGCGCAGCCAGTCGGTGACCCGCGGCCGGTCCAGCACGTGCCGGCGTACGGCCGCCGCGCAGAGGCCGTACACCGCGAAGATCACGAGGCTGACCAGCATGAACACCGCGCCGAGCCCGATCATCGCGGAGACCGCCCCGGGCTCGCCCGAGCGGACGAACTGCGGCAGGAACGCGAAGAAGAAGATGGTCAGCTTCGGGTTGAGCAGGTTCATCAGCACCGCCGAGCCGATCACCCGGGCCGCCGGCGCCGGCGGCGCGTCGTCGGCCACCGTGAGGGATCCCCGGTCGCGCAGCGTCGCCACCGCCAGCCAGAGCAGGTACGCGACGCCGAGGTACTTCAGCAGGCCGAAGGCGAGCGCGCTGGAGTGCAGCAGCGCGGCCAGCCCGGTCACCGCCGCGGCCAGGTGCGGCACGATGCCGACGGTGCAGCCGAACGCGGCGACCAGGGCGGCCCGTGGCCCGCCGGTCAGACCGGCGGAGAGCGTGAAGAGCACCCCGGCACCGGGGGTGAGGACCACGACGAGGGTGGTCACCAGGAAGGCGATGGTCACGAGAGTTCTCCTCTGCGGGATGTGTCACCTCCCACCCTCCTGGCAGGATGGTCCGATGAGCAGGGCCAAACCGACGTCCCTCGACCGGTCCATAACCTCCGGGTCGGACTTCCTGCACCTGGACATCGCGCACGCCCCGGTCGGCGGCCGGGCCGACTGGCTCGCCGGCCAGTTGCGCGCCGCCGTCGCCGACGGCCGGATCCCCGTCGGCAGCCGGCTCCCCGCCACCCGGGTGCTCGCCGCCGACCTCGGCGTCTCCCGGGGCGTGGTCGTCGAGGCGTACCAGCGGATGGCGGAGGAGGGCCACGTCGCCGGACGGGGGCGTGCCGGCACCGTGGTGGTCGCCGCGCCGCCCGCGCCGCCGACCATCCCGGCCGCCGCGCCCCCGCCGGCCCCGACGTTCCCGCCGGCACCGGGCACCGACGTCTTCGACGCGGTACGCACGGCGCCCGCGCGGATCGACCTGACACCCGGCGTACCCGACCTGGCCGCCTTCCCCCGCGCGGACTGGCTGCGCGCCGAACGGACCGTGCTGCGGCACCTGGCCGCGTCCGACTTCGGCTACGGCGACCCGTGCGGGGCGCCCGCGCTGCGCCGGGCCGTGGCCGCCTGGCTGGCGCGCAGCCGGGGCATCGCCGTGGACCCCGCCGAGGTGATCGTCACGACCGGCGTCTCGCAGGCCCTCGGGCTGCTCGCCCAGGCGTTGCGCCCCGCCGGAGTCACCTGCGTCGGGGTGGAGGACCCGGGCTCGCTCGGCGTACGCCAACATCTGAACAACTGGCACGTCGACACCCCGCCGGTCGCCGTGGACGCGGCCGGCCTGCGGGTCGACGAACTGGTCGCCGGCGGGCTGCCCGCGGTGATGCTCACCCCCGCGCACCAGTTCCCGACCGGCGTGGTGCTCGACGGCGAGCGCCGTTGCCAGCTCGTCGCCTGGGCCCGTGCCGGCGGCCTGGTGATCGAGGACGACTACGACGCCGAGCACCGGTACGACCGGCCGCCGGTGCCGGCGCTGCGCGCCCAGGTGCCCGAGCAGGTCTGCTACGCCGGCAGCGTGTCGAAACTGCTCGCCCCGGCGCTGCGCGTCGGCTGGCTGCTCGTACCGGCCCGCCACCGGGACGCGGTCGTGGCGGCCAAACGCAACGCCGACCTCGGCAACGCGGTCCTGCCGCAGCTCGTCCTCGCCGAGCTGATGACCTCCGGCGCCCTGGAACGGCAGCTGCGGCTGCTGCGCCGCCGGCACGTCCTCCGGCGCGACGCGATGGTCGCGGCGGTGGCGCGGCACCTGCCGGGCGCGACCGTGCACGGTGCGGCGGCCGGCCTGCACCTGATGGTGACCCTCGACGCCGACGTGGCCGACACCGACCTGGCCACGGCGGCCCTGGCGCGGGGCGTGAAGGTGCAGCCGCTGTCCTGGCACTGCCAGCGGCCGTACCCGCCGGGCCTGGTGCTCGGGTACGCGGCCACCGCCGCGTCGGTCATCGCCGAGGGCGTCGCGACGATCGCCGACGCGCTCCGCGACCTGGGACGTGGGCACGGACCCTAGGAGACGTCCGACGTCCGTCCCACCAGGCGGGTGTCGGCCGCCGCCTGGCCCTCGGCGTCGCCTGCCTCCTCGCACACCGTCGCCGCGTCCACCCAGCACTGGCGGGCCTCGGAGTCGTCCCCGAGCGCCGCCGCCGCGTCACCCAGGTAGAGCAGCGTGCGGCCCAGCCCGGCGGTGGGCCGGTCGCCGCGCAGCCGCCGGCTCTCGGCCAGCATCAGGTACGCCTGGCGCGCCTGACCCGGCGCCGCGGCCAGCAGCGTCGCGCCCGCGTTGAGCAGGGCGACGGCGTGGTTCGTCGGGTCGGCCACCGACTCGTACTCCCGTAGCGCCGCCCGCCACGCCTGCGCGGCGTCGAGGTGCTCACCCATGGCGCCGTGCACCAGGACCAGGTTGGCCAGGGCCGCCGCGTACCCGCGCGCGTCGCCGGAGGCCCGGAACGTGTTCGCCGCCCGCACCAGGTGGTGGTGGGCGGTCTCCAGTTCACCCCGGCGCAGGCGGGCCGCCCCGAGCCCCAGGTCGGTCAGCGCGAGTCCGCCGCGGTCCGCGCCGGAGCGGTGTCGCCGGGACAGCTCCAGGTGCTCCACCGCGTCGTCGAGCTGGCCCAGGTCCAGCAGCACCAGCCCGAGGTTCATCCGGGCCTGGGCGGTGCCCCGCCGCCCCCGCTCCGCCACGGCCAGGCTCAACGCGGTCGCCGCCCCCTGCGGGTCACCCCGGCGGCGGCGCAGCACGCCCAGCTCGTTGTGGGCCCACCCGGCGATCTCCGGCCGGTCGTCGGCGGTGGGTGTGGCGAGCACCGTCCGGCACACGTTCTCCCACTCGTCGAGGCGTTCGGCGTGGGCGAGCCACCCGCACAGCGCCACCGCCAGCCGGAACCACCACCGGCGTACCCGCCGGGGCAGCGTCTCCACCGCGCCCGCCGGCACCCGCACCACCGCGAGCAGCAGCTCCTGGTGCAGGTCGAACCAGCTGAACGGGTCGTCGTCCAGCGCCAGCGCCGGTTCCCGGTCCGGCGGCGTGCCGGCCACGGCCAGCGTCGCGGCGTGACGTTCCGCGCGGCGGGCCAGGTGCCGGGTGAGGCGGGCCTGCGCGGCGACGCGCCGCCGGACCGGCTCCGTGTCGCGCAGGTGCATCCGCGCGTACGGGGCAAGCAGGCCGCGCACCTCGTAGCGGTCCCCGTCCGCCCCGCCGACGAACCCGCCGGCGGCCAGCTCGTGCAGCAGCGTGCCGACCCGGTGCACGGGCCGGGCGGACAGGGCGGCGATCGTCGGGCGGTCCAGCGGCACCGGGCTCAGCGACATCAGCCGCCACAGCCGGCGAGCCTCCCCGCCCAACGCCCGGTACGCGGTGTCCCGCGCGGTCACCAGCAGTGTCGCGGGGGAGACGGCGATCTGCTGGTGTGGAGGCGTGTCGACGGCCCGGCGGAGCGCGTCGAGCACGTCGCCGTGCCGCCAGCCGTGCTGCGCCGTACGCCGACCCAGCTCGGCGACCGTTCGGGGCTGCCGTCCGCACAGCTCCACGATGGCGCGTACGGCGGGATCGGTCCGCGGGTCCGGCCGGTGCCGTCGGGCGACCGGCGCGGCGGCACCGGCGGCGGCGAAGAGCTCCACCGCGTCGTCGGTGTCCGGTTCCACCAGCCCGTACGCGGTCACCCCGTTGACGGCCCAGAGCGCCCCGGTGCCGGCCAGCAGCAGCCGGCAGTCCCGGGCCGTCGGCGGCAGCAGCGGCCGGACCTGGTCCGGATCGTCCACGTTGTCCAACACGAGCAGGACTTTCCGGCCGTCGATCTTCCCCAGGATCTCGTGGGCGGCTCCGACCAGGTCGTCGGTGCGCCCGGAGGCCGGTGGCCGGGTCCCGAGGATGCGGGCGAGGGCGGTCAGCACCTCCCGGGCCGACCGCGGCCGGCCGTCCCGCCGCAGGTCCAGGTAGTACTGCCCGTCGGGGAAGGCGTCCCGGCGCAGGTTGGCGACCTGGATCGCGCACGATGAGGTGCCGACGGCCCGCCGGCCCACCACTGCCACGGCGTGTTTCGGCCCCAGCGCGTCGACGACGGCCGCGACGTCCGCGGACCGCCCGGTGAACCCGGAGGGCCAGGGCAGGGTCGGCGCCTCCACGGTGGACGTGGCCGCCGGATCGTCCTCCTCCGTGGGGCGCTGCCGTTGCCGCCGCCACTCGACGAGCATGCCGGCCGCGAGGCCGAGCACGATCACGGCGGCGCTCGCGGAGCCCAGCTGCGCCTTCGACAGGTCGGTGAGCAGGTTCCCGGTGACGTTGCCGAGGACCGCGCTGGCGGTACCGCCCAGCACGCCACCGACGGCGAGCAGCAGGCTCAGCCGTCCCGGTCGGCGCGGGCGACGCGTCGGCGGCTGCGGCCCGGTCACCGGACACCCCCGGCGACCAGGCCGGCGACCAGGTGCCGACGGGCCAGGACCACCAGCACCACCGGCAGGACGGAGGCGATGACCGAGGCGGCGGCGAGCCCTCCGCTGTTGGCCACGAATCCCCGCGTCTGGCCGGCCAGGAAGAGCCCCAGCGGAGCCGCGCCCGGCCCGCTGAACAGCAGGCCCACCACGAGGTCGTTCCACACCTGGACGAACTCCAGCACCGCGACCGCGATCACCGCCGGGCGGTTGTGCCGCGCCAGCAGCCGCAGGGTTCCCCACCAGTGCCGCCCGCCGACCCGCGCGGCCCGTACCTGCTCGGCGGGCAGGTCGGCGAAGGCGTTGCGCAGCACCAGGACGGCGAACGGCACCCCCAGCGCGATGTGCACCAGGGCCAGGCCCCGGGTCGTGCCCGACGACAGCACCACGCCCAGCATCTCGTTGACCGGACCGGCGATCACCTGCACCGGTACGACGCAGGCGGCCATCAGGAACAACCCGGTCGCCTGCGCCGCCGGACCGGTCAGCCACGCCAGCGGGTACGCGGCGAGCAGCGCCACCGCCAGGACCGCCGCCGTGACCACCACGGTCAGGACCGTCGTGACACCCAGGGTGCGCCACAGCTCGGTGCCGGTGACCAGATCACGGTAGGAGGCCAGGCTGGGCGGGGCCGACCACCACCCCCGCGTCGCCGCGGCCACCGGGGCGTGCAGCGACGTGGCGACGAGCACCCCGAGCGGTATCAGCCAGGCGACGGCGGCGGCCGCCGCGAGCAGCCGGGCCAGGCGGCGCGGCGGCGGGGTCGCCGGACCCGGGGGCGCCGGCACCGGCCCCGGTGGCGGTGGCCACGCCTGCCGGACGAACAGCGCCGCGAGCAGCACCCCGGCCACCACGGCCACCAGCCACACCACCCCGAGCGCGGCGCCCTCGCCGGTGGTGACGCCGTTGGACGTCTGCCAGACCCGCACCGCGAGCACCGCCGCCTCGTCGCGCACCGAGCCGGGCGCCATCACGAGGATCAGGTCGAAGGTCCGGCTCGTGCCCACCGCCACCAGGGCGAAGACCACGGCGGCGGTACGCAGTAGCAGCGGTCGCCACTGGGCGTCCCACAGCACGTCGCGGCGGTTGCCGCCGAAGGCGCGCACGGCGTCGGCGAGGCTGGGCGGAACCGCGTCGAGGGCGGCCCGGAACACCAGCACGGCCAGCCCGACCCAGGCCCACACGAACGCCGACATGAGGGCCACCGTCACCAGGCCGGGGCCGAGCATCTGCGGGGCGTCGGCGAGGGGCCGGCCGGTGAGTCGCGCCGCCAGCAGGGTGGCGATCCCCCGCTCCGGGTCGGGGTCGTACAGCAGCCGGAAGGTGATCCCGGTGACCACCAACGGCACCGCGATCGGGACGACCAGGATGAGCCGGACGAGGCCGCCCTCCTGCGAGCGACGCGACGCGGCGGCGAGCAGGTAGCCCAGCACGGTCACCACCGCCGGGACCACCAGCGCCCAGAGCACGGTCCGGGCGACCACCGCACCGGTGCCGGGAGCGGCGAGCGCGGTGCGGAAGTGCGCCGCGCCCACCCACCGGCCGTCGGTGGTGACGCTGGCGTGCAGCGTCCGCAGCACCGGCCAGGCCAGCAGCCCGCCGAGCAACAGCACCGCGGGCACCAGCAGGGCCGAGGTGGCTCCGGCCGCCGGATAGGCGCGTCCCCGCCGGGCCGGGCCCACGTCGTCCAGGACGGCCGTCTCGCCGAGCACCCGCGTCATCGGCCGCCACCCGCGGACCGGGCCGCCGCCGCCAACTGTCCGGTGGCACGGCGGATCGCCTCGCCCGCCGCCACCCCGCCGGTCACGTCGGCGAAGAAGTCCTGCATGATCCGCCAGATCCCCACCCCGTCGGAGCCGGTGAACGGACCGGGGAGCTGGTCGGAGAGGTCGAAGCGCACGGCGTCGGTGGTCCTCAGGTCGGTGGCGAGTTCCCGGCGGACCGGGTCGCGGTAGCTGGCCAGCGGCACGGACACGTTGGGGGACAGGTATCCGCCGGCGTCGAGCCACGGGCCGAAGGCCGACCCTTCGCTGAGCCAGCGCACCAGGTCCGCGCCGCGGTCCGACCCGGCGAAGACGACCGCCGCGTCCCCGCCCACGATCAGGGGGCGGTCGGCCATCCGGGCACCGGGGAACCGGAACGTCCGCGGTGCCGCACCGGAGGAGAACGCCCGGACCACGTCGTCGACGAAGTCGCCCTCGAACACCATGACGGCCCGGTGGCGGTGCACGACGTCGATGACCGAGTCCTCGTACTGGGTGAGCAGCGCACGCCGGCCGCCGCCGGGGAAGGCGCCCTCGACGCTCCACAGCTCCGCGAGCCGGTCCAGCGCGGCGCGCACCGACCGGCTGCCCCAGTCGGCGTCACCCCGGGCCAGGGCCGAGTAGAACCCGGGTGTCGTCACGTCGGCCAGCACGTTCTCGAACCAGTCGGTGAGCACCCAACCGTCGGCCGCGCCGACCGCCAGCGGGGCGGGACCCGCGCCGCGGCGGGCCGGCCCGCCCAGCCGCCGGGTGACCTGGACCAGCTCGTCCCAACTGCGCGGCGGGTCGGGAAGCAGGGAGGGCAGGTGCCAGAACAGCGACTTGTGCGCCGCCTTCACCCAGACCCCGTACCGCCGCCCGCCGGTGGTGAGCAGGTCCGCCATCCCGACCGGGACGGCGTAGCCGCCCGACGGCGTCACCTCCCGCAGCCAACCTCGCCGCGCGTACTCGACGACCAGACCCGGGCGGGGCAGGATCGCCACGTCCGGGCTGGTGCCGGCGAGGTGACGGGCGCGCAGGAACGCGTCGATGTCGTTGCCCGCGCTGACCACCCGCACGTCGCCGTACCCGGCGACCACCTCGCGGAACCGGGCCAGCTCACCGGTGCTCCACACCACCGCCACCTGGATCGACGGCTCCCCGCGTCCGCAGCCGGCGGCGACCGTCACGGCCCCCGCCGCTCCGGCCCGCAGCAGCGTACGGCGGCTCACGCGCCCGTCGTGCCTCACGCCGCCACCTCGACGGCCACCGCCACGTCCGAGGCGACGGTCGGGTCGGCCGTGCACACCAGCACCGCGGCGCCGGGCGTGTCCGCCGGGGTCAACCGGTCGACCAGGTCGGCGAGGCGGCCCCCGCGGACCACCGCCGACGGCAGGTCCACCACCAGGACCTCGGGGAGGCAGGCGGCGGCCCGGGCCAGCGCGACCCGGAACCGCTGCGCCTCGGAGAGCAGGTGGGGCCGCAGGTCCAGGGTCGGGGCGAGTTCCAACCGGTCGACCACGGTCGCGGTCCAGTCGTCGACGACGTCGCGCACCCGTTCCCGCCGGCGCCAGCCGTACGCGATGTTGCGGCGCACCGTCAGGTGGGGCAGCAACGCGCCGCCGGCCGGGACGTACCCGATGCGGCGGCGGTTCGGTGGCAGTGCGGTGACGTCGCGGTCGGAGACCAGGACCTTCCCGTCGACGGGAGGGGTCAGCCCGACCACCGCCCGGGCGAGGGCGGTGCCGAGCCTCGCGGGCGCCCGCAGGGCGGCCGTCACGCCGGCGGGGACGTCCAGGGTGACCGCCGACGTGTCCGGGAGGGCGACGAGTGCACACAGGCGTAACGTGGCCATCACCTCCGGTGACCGGTGTCGTCGCCCCCAGGGTGGCACACGACGGCGACAATCGATGCCCGGGGGTGTCCACGGTGGACGTGTCGGCGCCCGGTCCTCAGCGGTAGATGGCGGCGAGCCAGACGTCGAGCAGCACGTCGACCACGTCCCGCTCGGCCACCGACGGGCCGTCCCCGGCGAAGGTCGCGTACCAGACGCGCTCGTTCATCGAGTTCAGGGCGATGGCGAGGTCCCGCGCCGGCAGCCCGGCCGGCGCCGCGCCGCGCCGCCGCTCGGCCGCGATCGCCGTCTCGATGGCCTGCACCCAGCGTTCCATGACCGTGGCCCAGAGCCGCCGTACCTCGGCGTTGGTGCCGCGTACCTGCGCGCAGGCGAGCACGACCGCGCGGTGCGCGCCGAACGTGCGGTGGAACCGGTCGATCAGCTCGCGCCACCGGGCCCGGGGATCCTCGGCCAGCCGGTCCAGCACGTCCCCGGCGGCGGCGTCGGCCTCCTCGATGACCCGGTCGAGCAGGGTGAGCAGCACGGCGTCCTTCGACGGGAAGTAGAAGTAGAACGTGGGGCGGGAGATGCCGGCGCCCCGGGCCAGGTCGTCGATGGAGATGTCGGTGAAGGCCCGCTGCTCCAGCAGCCGCTCGGCGGTGGCGAGGATGGCCTGCTCCCGCTCGTCGCCCGCGGACCGGGCCGCACGGCGCCCGCGCGGCGTCGGGTTCCCGGCGGCCGTACGGGTGGGCGTCATGCCCGGGAACTCTACAAGCGGTTCGACAGGGTGTCGATTGCCGTCGACAGGGTGTTGACGCCCGTCGAGAGGCGTGGCTAGTGTCCGACATCACTACCTCGACACGGGAGACGACATGGCCACCACCGACCACGTCGACGTGCTCATCGTCGGTGCCGGCCTCTCCGGGGTCGGCGCCGCCTGCCACCTGATCCGCAACTGTCCGGACAAGACGTACGCGGTGCTGGAGGCGCGGGGCGCGATCGGCGGCACCTGGGACCTGTTCCGCTACCCCGGCGTCCGGTCCGACTCGGACATGTTCACCCTCGGCTACTCGTTCAAGCCGTGGACCGACCCCAAGGCGATCGCCGACGGCGACGCCATCCGGTCCTACGTGCGCGAGACCGCCGGCGAGTACGGCGTCACCGACCACATCCGCTTCCACCACCGGGTGGTCCGCGCCGACTGGGACAGCGCCACCGCCCGCTGGACGGTCACCGCGCACCGCGCCGACACCGGCGAGGACGTCACGCTCACCTGCGACTTCCTCTTCACCTGCTCGGGCTACTACCGCTACGACGAGGGCTACACGCCGCCGCTGCCCGGCGTCGAGCGTTTCGCCGGGCGGATCGTGCACCCGCAGCACTGGCCGGAGGACCTCGACCACACCGGGGCCCGGGTCGTGGTCATCGGCAGCGGCGCCACCGCCGTGACGCTGGTGCCGGCGATGGCCGAGCGGGCCGACCACGTCACGATGCTCCAGCGCTCGCCCACGTACGTCATGGCGCTGCCCTCGCGCGACGTGGTCGCCGACACCCTGCGGCGCGTGCTGCCGGAGAAGGCCGTGTACCCGGTCGTGCGGTGGAAGAACGTCCTGCTCGCCACCGCCAACTTCCAGCTCAGCCGCCGCGCCCCCGCCGTGGTGAAGAAGCTGCTGCGCCGGGCCGCCCGGGGTCAACTACCCGTCGGGTACGACGTGGACCGGCACTTCTCACCCCGCTACGACCCGTGGGACCAGCGGCTCTGCGTGGTGCCCGACGGCGACCTGTTCACGGCGATCACGCGGGGCCGGGCGTCGATCGTCACCGACACGATCGACACGTTCACCGAGACGGGCGTCCGGCTGCGCTCCGGCGCCGAGCTGGAGGCCGACGTCGTCGTCACCGCCACCGGCCTCAACCTGCTGGCGTTCGGCGGCATGACGCTGCACGTCGACGGCGCGGAGGTCGACCTCGCCGACACGGTCGCCTACAAGGGCATGATGCTCTCCGGCGTGCCGAACTTCGCGATGACGATCGGCTACACCAACGCGTCCTGGACGCTGAAGGCCGACCTCGTCGCCACGTACGTCTGCCGGCTGCTGCGCCACCTCGACCGCACCGGCCAGCAGATCGTCACACCGCTGCCCCCGCCGGGCGGCGGGCTGCACCCCATCATCGACCTGACCGCCGGGTACGTGCTGCGCAGCGTCGACGCCCTGCCCAAGCAGGGTGCCCGGGCGCCGTGGCGGCTCTACCAGAACTACACCCGGGACGTGCTGCTGATGCGGCACGGCCGACTGACCGACGAGGGCGTCCGGTTCTCCCGGGCCGGCGCTGGAGAGAGGAGCACCGTCCGTGCGTGACTTCGTCTTCCCCGGCGGCACGGCCGTCGTCACCGGGGCGGCCAGCGGGATCGGGGAGGCCCTCGCCCGGGGCCTGGCCCGGCGCGGTGCCGACCTGGTCCTGGTCGACCGCGACGCCGACCGCCTCGACACCGTGGTCGACGCGATCCGCGCCGCGCATCCCGACCGGCAGCTGTCCACGTACGTCGTCGACCTCGCCGACGGCGCCGCCACCGCCCGCGTCGCCGAGGAGATCCGGCAGCGGCATCCCCGTGTCCGGCTGCTGGTCAACAACGCCGGTGTCGCCCTCGGTGGCCGGTTCGACCAGGTCACGCTGGACGAGTTCAGCTGGGTGATCGACATCAACTTCCGGGCGGTGGTGCAGCTGACCCACGCGCTGCTGCCCGCGCTGAAGGCCGAGCCCGGCGCCCACCTGGTCAACATCTCCAGCCTCTTCGGACTGATCGCCCCGCCCGGCCAGGCCGCCTACTCGGCGAGCAAGTTCGCCGTCCGCGGCTTCACCGAGGCGCTGCGCCACGAGCTGGTGGACGACGGCATCGGCGTCACCTCGGTGCACCCCGGCGGCATCAACACCCGGATCGCGCAGAACGCGCGGGTCGGCAGCGGCGTCGACCCGGAGGAGTACGAGACCGGCCTGCGCCAGTTCGAGAAACTGCTGTCCATCCCGCCGGAGAGGGCCGCCGAGGTGATCCTGCGCGGTGTCCGGCGACGACGCGGTCGGGTCCTGATCGGCTGGTCGGCGAAGCTGCCCGACCTGCTGGCCCGCATCGCCCCCGCGTCCTACGGGAAGCTGCTGGTCACCGGCCTCAACCGGGCGGCCGGCGACCCCGCCCGCCGCGCCACCGCCGTCCCGGCGGCCCGGCAGCCCGAGCCGGCGCCGGTGACCGACCCGACGGGAGGTCCGGCATGACCGCCCCGACCGGCCGGCGTCCCCGGCACGTGACCGTCGAGGGCCGGCGGGTCTGCCACCGCGTCGACGGCGACGGCCCCCCGGTGCTGCTGCTGCACGGCATCGGCCGCACCCTGCGCGACTTCGACGACCTGCACGAGCGGCTCGCCGGCAGCTTCCGCGTGCACAGCGTCGACCTGCCCGGGTACGGCAACTCGCTGCCGATGACCGCGCCGTACACCCTGCCGAACCTGGCCCGCTTCGTCGGGCACTACCTGGACGCGGTCGGCGTGGACCAGCCCGTACGCCTGGTCGGCAACTCCCTCGGTGGGGCGATCGCCATGCGGTTCGCCACCACCGAGCCGGACCGGGTCGCCAGCCTCGCGCTGGTCAACCCCGCCGGCTTCGGCCGGGAGGTGACCATCGCGCTCCGGCTGCTCGCCCTGCGCCCCCTGGGCCGGCTGCTGCTGCGGCCCACCCGGTACGCGGCCCGCCGCGCCGAGCTGTCGCTGTTCCACGACCCGGCGCACGCCACCGCCGAGCGGATCGCGTACGCGCTGGAGGTCGCCCGCCAGCCGCACGCCGCCCGGGTGATGCTGGAGACCGCCCGCAACCTCGGCACCTTCCGGGGCGTCAGCCCGCAGTGGCGCGAGGAGCTGCTGGCACAGGTGGAGCAGCTCGACGTGCCCACGCTGGTGGTGTGGGGCGACCGGGACCTGATCCTGCCGGCGAACCACCTCGACGCCGCCCGCGCGCGGCTGCCCCGGGCCCGCACGCACCTGTTCGACAAGTGCGGACACATGCCGCAGATCGAGTGCGCCGAGGAGTTCCACGACCTGTTGCGCGACTTCTGGGCCACCGACTGCGACCGCACGGCCGTCGACGACAGCCCGGCGGGCGCCGACAGCGCTCCGGCGGGCGGCGCCGACGGGCGGGAGCGGATGGCGGAGGCCGGCTGAGACGTCAGGGTGCGGTGCTGCCCCGCTTCTCCTCCTGGGCCAGCACCGCCTCCCGGCGCTCCGGATCGTACCGGCAGCCACCGCATGTCGCCGGTCACGCTCCGGTCGCGGCCACCGATCGCAGTTCCCGCCGGCGTGCCACCACGGTGACCGTGACCAGCCCGAACAACAGCGCCGCGACGAGCGTCACCGGCTCCGGCCCGAACGGGGTGAGCAGCACCAGCACGGCGGTCGCGGGGAACGCCGTCGTCTCCCGGCCCTGCCGTTGCCGGCGGACGTGCAGCACCCAGATGGTGAGCAGGTACACGGCGACCGGGATCGCCGTGGCGTAGCCGACGGTCACCGGGCCGACCGCCGCGAGGTCGCGCTGCCGGTCGACGGCGACGGCCAGGCCGGCGCCCACCGCCGCGACGGCCGCGAACACCACGTAGTGCCCGTAGCCCCAGGCCAGCGCGGCGGGCAGCCGCTTCGGCACCTCGATCCGCCGGTCGAAGTAGAGCCACCAGAGCGAGAAGACGATCACCGTGCCGGCCGCGGCGAGGGGCCACACGCCCTCGTCGC
This sequence comes from Micromonospora sp. NPDC049497, assembly GCF_044465805.1. Lineage (NCBI taxonomy): Bacteria > Bacillati > Actinomycetota > Actinomycetes > Micromonosporales > Micromonosporaceae > Micromonospora > Micromonospora sp. NPDC049497. The sequence continues at coordinate 224,116 of NZ_JBITMC010000008.1, forward strand.
CGGCGTCCACGCCGGTCTGCACCGCCACCGAGGTCTCCAGCACCACCTCGCCGAGCACGATGAGGGTGAACAGGCCGTACCGATCGGCGATGTGGCCGGGATGCCACGGCGTGACCCCGGACCGCTCGGCGACCGCCGGTACCAGCATCTCGGCCAGGACCAGCACCAGGAAGGCCGGCGCCTCCCAACCCTCGGGCAGCAGCAGCCGCAGCAGCCAGCCGGCCTGCACCACGGTGACCCCGATCGCGAAGCGCCGCGTGGTGGCGCGGTGCTCCGGGTCGCCGACCGAGGCCCGTGACCAGTGCACGACGGCGGCGAGCCGCATCACGACGTACCCGTAGGTGATGGTGGCGAGGTCGCCGGTGAACGCCGACGGCACGCCGGCGGCCAGGATCAGCGCCCCGGTGATCTGCACCAGAGTGGTGAGGCGGTAGATGTCGTCGTCGGTGTCGTACGCCGACGCGAACCAGGTGAAGTTCATCCAGGCCCACCAGATGGCGAAGAACACCATCAGGTAGCGGGCCACCGCCTGCCCCACGTGGTCCGCGGACACCTCGTGGTGCAGGTTCGCCGTGGCCTGGGCCACCGCCACCACGAAGCACAGGTCGAAGAAGAGTTCCAGCGGGGTGACCGGACGGTGCTCCTCGTCGCGGCGCCGGCCCACCATGGGCCGGTACCACGGCCGCAGCCCGGTCGTCGCCACCGCAGACTCCTCGCGCCCGATGGCCGGGGTGCCGGACGCGGCCGACCGACCGCCCTCACGATAGGCGGGTCGGTGGTCGTCGCGGGTCAGTTCGCCGAAGGTACCGCCGACCCGGGGGACCGGGGCGCGGGGAGCGCCACGGCGGTGTCGCCCCGCTCCAGCACGCGCAGGCCCGCCTCGACCGGCGCGGGCAGCGGACGCCGGTTCCGCAGCACCCACCCCACCTCTCGGCCGGCGTCGAGCAGTCCCCGGCGCCCGGCCGGGTCCCGCAGCGCACCGGCGGCGGTGCGCAGCACCACTGCGGCGGGGCGGCGCAGGGCCGCGGTGAGCAGCCGGTTGCGCGCCTCGACCCGGTGCCGGGCGCCCGCGTCCCGCCCGGACGGCAGCGGCAGGTGGTGGGCGACGACCTCGTCGACGTACGACAGGTGCCAACCGGCGGCGGCCAGGTCCATCGCCAGCAGCGCCTCCTCGCCGTACGTGCGCAGCTTCTCGGTGAAGCCACCGACCTGCCGGAACGCGGCGCGGCGCAGCACCACCGCGCAGGCGAGGAAGCCCAGCACCGACGGGCCCGGCGCGTCCGTCGGGGTGCCCAGGGGTGCCCGGGCCATCTCCGCGGACACGGGGTCGAGCCGCCCCTGCCGGCCGACCAGCACGCGCCCGGTCAACAGGCCCGTACGCGGGTACGCCCGCAGCAGCCGCACCGCCTCCTCCAACGCGCCGGGCGCCCAGTACGAGTCGTCGTCGGCGAACGCCACGAACGGGGTCGCGGCCAGTTCGACGCCGACGTTGCGGGCCGCCCCCGCGCCGGCGTTCCAGCCCAGCCGCACCACCCGGACGTGCGGGAAGGCCCGCCGCACCGCCTCCGGGGAGCCGTCGTCGGAGCCGTTGTCGACAACGACCACGTCGGCGGTGTGCCGGCCGAGGGTCTCGAGCAGCTGTTGGCGCCGGTTCCGGGTGGCCACCACGACGGTCACGTCAGTCATGGCGGCCCTGCTACCCGCTCCCGCCCCACTCACGCCTGAAAGGAAGGGCCCCTTCTTAACGCCTGGTGTAGAGGAGGGGTCCCCGGTTAACGCGCGGTGGGCGGGGAACGCGGACCGTGATGGCCGACCTGACCCTGCTCCTCGGCGGTGACGTGATGACCGGCCGGGGAGTGGACGCGGTCCTGCCCCGGCCGGGCCCGACCGACCTGCGCGAGGAGGCGGTCCGCGACGCCCGGGAGTACGTCCGACTGGTGGAGGCGGCCAGCGGCCCGGTGCCGCGTCCGGTCCCGCCGGCCTGGCCGTGGGGCGACGCGCTGGCGCTGCTCGATGCCGTCGCCCCCGACGTGCGGATCGTCAACCTGGAGACGGCGGTGACCGGGCGGGGCACGCACGAGCCTTCCAAGGTGATCCACTACCGGATGCACCCGGCGAACCTGCCCTGTCTCGGCGCGGCCCGGCTGGACGTCTGCGCGCTGGCCAACAACCACAGCCTCGACTTCGGGCGGGTCGGCCTGGCCGACACCCTCGACGCCCTGGCCGGCGCGGGCATCGCCACCGCCGGCGCGGGCCGGGACTCCGACGCCGCGTGGCGGCCCGCCGAGGTGCCGCTGGCCCCGGGGCGCCGCCTGCTGGTCTGGTCGGTGGCCGCTCCGTCCAGCGGTGTGCCGCCGCAGTGGGCGGCCACCCCGGCGGTAGCGGGGGTCGCGTACCTGCCGGAGGTGTCGGCCGCGTCGGCGGACCTGGTGCGCGACCGCATCGCCGCCGAGGTACGGCCCGGTGACCTCGTCGTGGTCTCGGTGCACTGGGGCTCCAACTGGGGGTACGAGGTGCCGGACGGACACGTGGCGTTCGCCCGGCGTCTTGTCGACGGCGGGGTGGACGTGGTGCACGGGCACTCGTCGCACCACCCGCGTCCGGTCGAGGTGTACCGGGAGCGGCTGATCCTCTACGGCTGCGGGGACGTGGTCGACGACTACGAGGGGATCGGCGGCTTCGAGGCGTACCGGCCGGAGCTCCGCCTGCTCTGGCTGCCCACTCTGGACCCGGCGACCGGCCGCCTGCGCACCCTGCGGGCCGCTCCGCTGCGGATCCGCCGCCTGCGCCTGGAGCGGGCGGCGCCGGACGGGTCGGGCTGGCTCGCGGGGCTGCTCGACGGCTTCGGCCCGCCCTTCGCCACCGGCTTCCACCCGACCCCGGACGGCCTGTTGCGCTGGCGGTGAGTGGGCGGCGCCACTGCCCGGGGACGCGGCCCAGGCCCGGAGCAGGGCCGGACGCATCATAGATACATGACGCATCCCTCGGCGCCCGAGCGGCCGTCCCCGGCCTCCCGCCCGACCGCGCCCTCCGCGGCCGAACGCGCGTACCGGCACCTCAAGCGGGCCATCCTCGAACAGGTGCACCCCGGCGGGTCGCTGGTCAGCGAGGGGGAGATCGCCGAGGCGACCGGAGTGTCCCGCACCCCGGTGCGGGAGGCGCTGCTGCGGCTGGAGGCGGAGGGACTGGTCAAGCTGTACCCCAAGCGCGGCGCCCTGATCCGGCCCGTCTCCGCGCGCGAGATCACCGACGTGATCGAGGCGCGTCGGCTGGTCGAGCTGCACGCCGCGGAGCGGGTCTGGCCGCACCGCGCCGCCCTGCGGGTCGAGCTGGCCGCCCGGCTGGCCGAGATGCGCGCCGCGCACGCCGCCGGGGACCTCACCGCCCTGATGGCCGCCGACCGCGCCTTCCACGCCACCGTCGTGGAGACGGCCGGCAACGAGATCCTCGCCGAGCTGTACCACCGGTTGCGCGACCGGCAGTTGCGGATGGGGGAGGCGACCTTCCGGCTCTCGCCGGGGTGGGCCGAGGTCGCGCTCACCGAGCACGCCGCGCAGCTCGCCGCCCTCGACGCCGACGACCCGCAGCCGTGGCTCACCGCCGTCGCCGCGCACATCGACAACGCCGGCACCGTGCTGCGGACGCTGGGTTGAGAGACACCGCCGCGCCGGTCGTGCCGCGTCGCTCCGCCGCGCTCGTCTGGGGCGTGGCCCTCGGCGCGTACGTGGCCGCGGTCTTCCACCGCAGCTCGCTCGGCGTCACCGGGGTCGACGCCGCCGACCGCTTCGACGTCAACGCCGCCGCGCTGGCCACCTTCTCGGTCGCGCAACTCGCCGTGTACGCGGCGATGCAGGTGCCGGTCGGCGTCCTGCTGGACCGGTTCGGCTCCCGCCGGATGCTGATCGCCGGCGGTGCGCTGATGGTCGCCGGTCAGCTCTGCTTCGCCGTCGCCACCGACGTGCCCCTGGCCGTGGCCGCCCGGGTGCTGGTCGGGCTGGGCGACGCGATGACCTTCATCAGCGTCCTGCGGATCGTGGCGTTCTGGTTCCCGGGCCGGCGTAACCCGCTGCTGACCCAGCTGACCGGCACGCTCGGCCAGCTCGGGGCGATCCTCGGCGCCGTACCGCTGGTGGCGCTGCTGCACGCGGTGGGCTGGACCGCCGCGTTCACGGTGGCCGCCGCGGTGGGCGCGACCGTGCTGCTCATGGTGGTCGCGGCCGTCCGGGACACCCCGTACCGGGAGACCGCGACCGGCCCGAGCCCCACCCTCGCCTCGGTGCGCCGGGAGCTCGCCGTCGCCTGGGCCACGCCCGGCACCCGGCTGGGCCTCTGGACGCACTTCGTCACCCAGTTCTCCGGCGCGGTGTTCGCCCTGCTCTGGGGCTACCCGTTCCTCGTGCAGGGGCAGGGGCTGAGCCCCACCGCCGCGGCGTCCCTGCTCACCGTGATGACCCTCGCCACCCTGCTGTCCGGGCCGGTGATCGCGCACCTGTGCGCCCGGCACCCGTACCGCCGCTCGGTCCTGGTCTTCGCCATCACCGCCGCCACGGCGGCGGTGTGGGCGGCCGTGCTGGCCTGGCCCGGTCGGTCCCCCGGCTGGCTGCTGGTCACGCTGGTGCTGGTCCTCGCGGTCAACGGCCCCGGCTCGGTCATCGGCTTCGACTACGCCCGCACCTTCAACCCGGTCACCCGGATCGGCAGCGCCACCGGCATCGTCAACGTGGGTGGCTTCGTCGCCTCGATCGTGCTGATCCTCGCCGTCGGCGTCGTGCTCGACCTGACCACGCCGGCCGGGCGCGGCACGCCGGACCTGGCGGCGTTCCGGTGGGCCTTCGCGGTGCAGTACGCGCTCTGGGCCCTCGGTGCGGTCCAGGTGCTGCGCTGGCGCAACGCCGCCCGCCGCCGCCACGCCGCCGAGCAGGCGCTCCCCGCGCCGGTGTCCCTACCGGCGACGCCGTAGCCCTCGGCGCCGGTCAGAGGACGAGTGCACTCCGGCGGCGATGGGTGATGCCGTCCAGGAGCAGCGTCAGGCCGGCCCCCAGCAGCCAGACGTCCTTGGCCAGGCCGATGCCCTGCTGCGTGGGCCGGAGGCTGCCCGGCTCCCGCATCCCCGGTGTCTTGAGGTAGAGCTGCACCAGGCCGGCACCGAACCCGGCCAGCCCCAGCCCGGCGACCGCCGCCGGGACGAACGGCACGATGAGCGCGACACCCAGGGCGATCTCGCTGCGGGAGAGCAGCTTGGCGAACCGGTCCGCGTCGAGCGCGCGGAGCTGCGGCACCGCCCCCACGGCCATCCCGTGCAGACCCTGTGCGGCCTCGCCCTCAAGGGTCCGTTTGCTCAGGCCCGAGTTGAGGAAGAACGCGCCGATGCTGACCCGCAGCGGCAGATGCGTGAGCTTCATGACGTCTCCCGTCCGACAGCCGAACTGTGCGCGCCGCCTACCCCGCACCGAGCGGGATAACCCTGTCCGGGCGCCACTGGGCCGACCGCACCGATCGGCGGTAGGTTCGCCCGGAAGGCGAGATCGACGCTGCCGACGTGCAGAGGCGTCGGCGGGAGCAGGAGGAGATCGTGAGCCAACAGGTCCGGGGAGTCATCTCCCGCAGCAAGGGCGCGCCGGTCGAGGTCACCACGATCGTGGTGCCCGACCCCGGTCCCGGCGAGGCCGTCGTCCGCGTTCTGTCCTGCGGGGTCTGCCACACCGACCTGCACTACCGCGAGGGCGGCATCAACGACGACTACCCGTTCCTGCTCGGCCACGAGGCGGCCGGCGTCGTGGAGCAGGTCGGCGCCGGTGTGGACTCCGTCGCGCCCGGCGACTTCGTGGTGCTGAACTGGCGGGCCGTCTGCGGCGTGTGCCGGGCCTGCCGGCGGGGCCGCCCCTGGTACTGCTTCAACACGCACAACGCGGCGCAGAAGATGACCCTCACCGACGGCACCGAGCTGAGCCCGGCCCTGGGCATCGGCGCCTTCGCGGAGAAGACCCTGGTCCACGCGGGCCAGTGCACGAAGGTCGACCCGTCCGCGCGCCCCGCGGCCGTCGGCCTGCTCGGCTGTGGCGTGATGGCCGGTCTGGGCGCGGCGATGAACACCGGCGGCGTCACCCGGGGCGACTCGGTCGCCGTGATCGGCTGCGGCGGCGTGGGCGACGCGGCGGTGGCCGGTGCGGCCCTCGCCGGGGCGACGACGATCATCGCGGTGGACACGGACGCCCGTAAGCTCGACTGGGCCCGGAAATTCGGCGCCACCCACACGGTGAACGCCTCCGCGGAGGACCCGGTCGAGGCGATCCGCGCGGCCACCGGCGGCTTCGGCGCCGACGTGGTCATCGACGCGGTCGGCCGCCCGGAGACCTGGAAGCAGGCCTTCTACGCCCGCGACCTGGCCGGCACCGTCGTGCTGGTGGGCGTACCCACGCCGGACATGACCGTCGACCTGCCGCTGCTGGACGTCTTCGGCCGCGGCGGGGCCCTGAAGTCCAGTTGGTACGGCGACTGCCTGCCCAGCCGCGACTTCCCGATGCTCACCGAGCTGTACCGGCAGGGCCGCCTCGACCTGGACGCCTTCGTCACCGAGGAGATCGCGCTGGACCAGGTGGAGGAGGCGTTCGCCCGCATGCACCACGGCGACGTGCTCCGCTCGGTGGTGGTCTTCTGATGGCCGCCCGGGTCGACCACGCGGTCACCTCCGGCACGTTCTCCCTCGACGGGCAGACCTTCGACGTCGACAACAACGTGTGGGTCGTCGGCGACGACACCGAGTGCGTGGTCATCGACGCCCCGCACGACGTCGACGCGATCCTCGCCGCCGTGGGCGGCCGGCGGGTCCGGGCGATCCTCGCCACCCACGCGCACGACGACCACGTACGGGTCGCCCCGACGCTGGCCCGGGCGACCGGCGCGCCGGTGCTGCTGCACCCCGCCGACCGGGTGCTGTGGGACCTGGTGCACCCGGACGAGGAGCCGGGCGGCGAGCTGCGTGACCGGCAGGCCGTCGCGGTGGCCGGCACCACGCTGACCGTGCTGCACACCCCCGGCCACAGCCCCGGGGCGTGCAGCTTCCACGCCCCGGACCTCGGCGTGGTGTTCACCGGGGACACGCTGTTCGGCGGCGGTCCGGGTGCCACCGGCCGGTCGTACAGCGACTTCGGCACCATCGTCAGCTCGATCCGCGAGCGTCTCCTGACGCTGCCGCCGCGGACCGTGGTGCACACCGGGCACGGCGACAGCACGACGATCGGCGCCGAGGCACCGCACCTCGACGAGTGGATCATCCGGGGCCACTGACCGTCCGTCGGCCCCCGGCCGGAACGCGCCGGGGGAGCGCTACGATCCGACGCCATGACCGCCGACGACGCCGCCCCCGCTCCCGCCGTACGCCAGTTGCGTCTCGTGGTGGAGGCCGAGGACTACGACGCGGCGGTGGCGTTCTTCCGCGACGCGCTCGGCTTGCCCGAGCAGGCCGCGTACTCCGGGGAGGGCGACGCGCGGGTGGTCATCCTCGAGGCCGGGCAGGCCACACTGGAGATCGCGAACCCGGCGCAGAAGCGGATGATCGACGAGGTCGAGGTCGGTCGGCAGGTGGCGCCCCGGATCCGGGTGGCGTTCGAGGTCGACGACACCCGTACGGCCACCCGCCGGCTGGTCGACGCCGGCGCCGCCGAGATCGCCCCGCCGACCGTCACACCGTGGCAGTCGCTCAACTCGCGTCTGGACGCACCCGCCGGCCTCCAGATCACCCTCTTCGAGGAACTGCGCGACCCGGACGAGCGGGCCACCCTGGACGGGTTCGGGACCGAGGGCGGCCGGACGGCCTGAGCGCCGAAAAAAGGATGCGCTACGCGGGTCGTCGCGCCAGGGTGGTGCGCGTGCATCCTGCCGTCGACGCCGTGCTGACCGCCGCCCAACGGGCCGCTCTGGACCACGTTCGCGCCACCGCCCTGCGGGACCGGCCGGCCGCCCTGGCCGCGATCGCGCGGGCGCTCGCCGGCTCGGGTGTCCCGCACCGCCCCGAGGAACTGATCGTGGCGATCGGCCGGCACGGCCGCCTCACCGTGAACTTCCACCCCGACCGGCTGCGCGCCGACGGTCTGAGGGTCGCCGACGCGCTGCTCGCCGAGGGCGTGTACCGCAGCCAGTTCGTCACCGGCATCTCCAGCGGTGGGCTCACCGCGTACCCGGGTGGGGATCGGGACCGCTGGGAGGAGACCCTGTTCGGCGGCGCGTACCAGTCGCCCGGCGTCCTGTCCGCCGACCGGCCGGTGTACGGCGGCCTGAACCTGCTCGACCACCCCGACGGCGCCTGCCCCCGGTTCGGGTCCTGCCACCTGCTGCTGCGCCCCGAGGTGCTGGCGCGCACCACGTTCTGCTTCGGCGACAGCCACCTGGGGCCCCGGGACCTCGGCACGGTCGACGTGTTCGAGGCGGTGCTCGCCGCTCTGCTCACCACGACGGCCGGCACCGGCACGGCCCTCGGCGTACCGACCGACCTGGTCGGCCTGGTCCGTGCGGTGCTGCGGCGTCGTGAGGACGCCGCCGAGGCCGCGGCGCGCGCGGCGGCCGACCGACCCGACGAGGTACGCCCCGCCGGTCGCGCCCTGGACGACTACGTCGAGGCGCAGATACACGGTGAGGTGAACCTCGCCCGGGACGTCGAGGCGCTGGTGGTGGACCCGTCCTTCGAGGGCACCGACGTCGGCGCGGTCCTGGAGCGGATCGCCCGTCACCACGGTGTCCCGCTGCGCCGGCACGCCGGCTTCGAACTGCCGGTGGACGGGATCGACCCGGAGTTCCGGGGACCGGACATTCCGCCCTTCGCCGCCCGGGTGCACGCCGAGTTCGCCCGACCCGGCGACCCGGTGGACGCGGCGCTGGTCGGCCGCGCGGCCGCCTCGCTGGTCACCCATCCGGAGCGGTGGGCCGACCGGGGCCCCGTCGAGGTCACCCTGCAGCACCTCAAGCAGCTCTGGCACGTCCTCGTCCGGTACGGAACTCCGCGCTCCCGCTGACCCCGTCGGCCCGCACTCGCGTCGAACGTCCCCGACGTCCGTTATCGATCAAACTGCCTCCGGCTAGGTGCGACCGTCCCCAGATCCGGCGTGACCTGGACCGCAGCCCACGCGCCTGCCCCGGATCACGGAATGTTCGCCGGGTGCAAGCTGGTTGTGTCCCCCGTACCGCCGGAACCCAAACCCCCTCCGGCGCCGCAGTTCCCCCGAGGAGTGCTCATTCCGGAGCGCTTCGCCTGACCGAAAGGGCACATCGTGAAGGACGACTTCACTCGATGGCTCACGGCCATCGCGAAGGACTCGAACCGCAAGCTCACGTTCAGCGTGGCCGGCGTGGCCGCCCTCGGCGCACTGGCCCTCGGGCCGACCGCCGTGGCCGCCCCGGTGGTCAGCGGACCCCACGAGGGTGCCGTGGCCGCCATCGACAAGGCCACCGGCCGCGACGGAGACGAGGCGGTGACCGGCGAGTCGGGCCTCACCACCGGCGTCACCACCGGCAAGCCGGACACGGGCAAGCCCACCCGGGACGAACTGATCCCGCACGGGGTCGAGGGCGCCCAGTCCCGGATCCCGCTGGACGACGCGCAGCGCGAGAACGCCAAGGCCATCATCGAGGTGGCCAAGGAGACCGGCGTCGGCGAGCGGGGTGCGGTGATCGGCATCGCCACATCGCTACAGGAGTCGAAGCTCTACAACCTGGGCCACCTCGGCGCCTACAACGACCACGACTCGCAGGGCCTGTTCCAGCAGCGCCCGTCGTCGGGTTGGGGTACGCCCGAGCAGATCACCGACCCGGAGTACTCGGCGACGGCGTTCTTCACCGCGCTCAAGAACGTCGGCGGTTGGAAGAACCTGCCGCTGACGGCAGCCGCGCAGACGGTGCAGGTCTCGGCCTTCCCGTACGCGTACGCGCAGTGGGAGGAGCAGGCGGCGGACATCGTCTCCCAGCTCTGGTGACACCAGCACGATCCGACCGGCCGGTCCCCGCAACGGGGGCCGGCCGGTCGCGTCTGGGGTGCCTGTCCGTGGTGTCCGGTTCGGGTGTGACCGGGGCCATCCTGGCGGCGGAATCATGGCCGACCGGGGGTCGTTACACATGGCGGACGATCGAGCAGGACGCGCAACCCGCGGATCCCCGGCCCCCGGAATGACGGCGGGCAGCCGGTCGTTACATCCCCTGGCACCGCGGACGAGCAGACCCCCTGCTCGGTGAGCGTGCCGATCTGATTCCTCCGAGCGCCGGACGGTGCTTGCGCCCTGCTGTGGCTTCCCCCCATTGGCCGGTAGGGCGCCAACCCCCGAGGAGCTTCTCTGATGAACACGATCATGCGTAAGAGCGTTCTGGGTATCGCTGGTCTGGCCTTCGCCGGTGGCATGGTCGCCGGTCCGGTCACCACCATGGCCGCCGGCCCGGTCGGGTCGACGAGCGTCGCGGCGCAGGCCGACAAGCCGGACACCGGCAAGCTGATCCCGCACGGTGTGCAGGGCAAGCAGTCCCGCATCGACCTGACCGACGAGCAGGTCGCCAACGTGAAGGCGATCATCGCGGCGACGAAGAAGGCCGACATGGACGAGCGTGCCGCGGTGGTGTCGATCGCGACCGCGTTGCAGGAGTCGAAGCTGGAGAACCTGGGTCACCTGGGTGAGCGCAACGACCACGACTCGCAGGGCCTGTTCCAGCAGCGTCCGAGCTCGGGTTGGGGCACCGTCGAGCAGATCACCGACCCGGAGTACTCGACGATGGCGTTCCTGAAGGGTCTGAAGCAGGTCGACGGCTGGCAGGACATGCCGCTGACCGAGGCCGCCCAGACCGTGCAGGTGTCGGCCTACCCGTTCCACTACGCCCAGTGGGAGCAGCAGGCCGCCGACCTCGTCGCCGAGCACTGGAACAGCTGACCCCGTAACGACCCGCTGGCCGGCACCCGAACACGGGTGCCGGCCAGCGCCGTCTCCACCCCGGCGTCACCGGCGACCGTGGTGCAGCACGTCGACCAGAGCGGCCACGAGCGCGAGGGCGATGATGCCGGCCGCCAGCAGCAGCGAGTGCCGGAAGGCGGCCGACCAGTCGCCGGCGCCGGCCGCCAGCGAGGAGAAGAAGACCGAACCGACGGCGGCGATGCCCGCGGCGGAGCCGATGCGCTGACCGGTCTGGAGCATCCCCGCTCCGCTGCCGGCCTGCGGGACCGGTACGTCGGCGAGCGTGAGGGTCTGGTTGGGCGCGATGACCAGTCCGCTGCCCAGGCCGGCGACCAGCAGCGGCGCGGCCGTCCACCAGCCCACCGGCGCGTCGTCGGGCACCACGGCCAGCACCAGCACCACGGCGACGAGTCCGACCACCACGGTGAGCAGGCCGACCGCGACGAGTGGCCGCCCGTACCGGTTGACGATCCGACCGCCGAGCGCCGACGTCGCGGCCGACCCCAGCGCGAACGGGGTGATCGCCAGGCCGGCGGCGAGAGCGCTGTAGCCGAGCCCGTTCTGCAGGTAGAGCGTGTAGATGAAGAAGATGGCCGTGAACCCGCCGAAGTAGACCAGCGCGATGACGGCCCCCAGCAGGTACGACCGCAGCCCGAACAGCCGCAGGTCGAACAGCGGCTCCTGGCGTCGGCCGTACCACCGCTCCCAGAGGCCGAACGCCACCAGCGTGCCCAGCCCGGCCGGGACGAGCAGCCACTTCGCCGGGTTCCGCCAGTGCTCCTGGACCAGCGGCAGCAGGACCAGCACCACCCCGAGGCCGAGCAGTACGACGCCCACCGGGTCCAGCCGCCGGTGGTCGGGTCGCCCGGCGGGGCGGGTGGGCAGCAGCCGCCAGCCGAGCACCACGGCGAGGACGCCGACCGGCACGTTGACGAAGAAGACCCACCGCCAGCCGTGCTCCGCGCCGCCGAGCGCGATGAGCAGGCCGCCGAGCAGCGGCCCGACGGCGGTGGAGATGCCGATCGTGGCGCCGAGCAGCCCGAAGGGGCGGGCCCGCTCCGGTCCCCGGAACAGCTCCTGGATCAGGCCGGTGACCTGCGGGTTCACGATGCCGGCGGCGGCGCCCTGGAGCAGCCGGGCGGCGACCAGCCACTGCGGGGAGGGTGCCAGTCCGGCGAGCGCGCTGGTGACCGTGAACAGGGCGATGCCGACGACGAACGCGGTACGCCGACCCCGGGCGTCGCCGTAGCGGCCGGCGGGCACCAGCACCAGGCCGAACGTGAGGGCGTACCCGGAGAGCACCCACTGCAGGTCGCTGGGGGAGGCGTCCAGGGCGCGTTCCATCGACGGCACCGCGACGTTGACGATGCTCACGTCGAGCAGGGTCATGAACGCGGCGACCAGGCCGACGCCGAGGGCCGTCCACCGTCTCCGGTCCGGCGCAGCGGTGGGGTCGGCCCCCGGGGGACGGCGATCATGCATGGCTGACCGCTACCCCGACGGCGGGGGCCGAACCGTCACGCCATCTGGCGGGCGCAGAACCGGGGTCCGAAGTCCAGGCCGGCCATCGGCGAGTCCTCCCGGTGCAGCAGGTTCTTCTCGGTGAGCTGGTGCAGGGGTTCGCGGAGCTGGTCCTCGGTCAGCCCCGTCTCCTGGGCGATGAGGTCCGGGTACGGCACCTGACCGCGCGCCTCCAGCGTCGCGACCGCGTCGTACACCTGGGCCTCGACGTCCGACAGTTGCACCTGCTGCATGGTTTCCTCCTCGGGTCTCCGCCGCCGGCGCGGGCCACCCGCACCGAGGCCGAGGGCGCCCCGCGCGGAGGGCGCGGGCGACCTGTCGGACGTCGGTTACCCGCCGGCCGACCGAAGATGCCCACCCGATTGGGCGGTCGTGGCGGTGGGGCCGGATCGTGTCCGGCGAGCCGGTGCCGCCGGTCTGCCCTAGGCTGCACCGGTGGTCGTCTGGGATCTCGCCGTGGTGGGCGCCGGCCCCGCAGGGCTCTCCGCCGCGTACGTCGCCGCCCGCGCCGGAGTGCGCACGGTGGTCCTCGAACGGGCCGCCCACCCGCGCTACAAGACGTGCGGCGGGGGCCTGATCGGCACGTCGCTCGCCGCGGTGCGGGACCGGATCGAGGTGCCCGCGCACGACCGGGTCGACCGGGTGACGTTCACCCGGGACGGGCGACGCGGGTTCACCCGCCACCATCCGGGTGGGCCGCTGGTGACGATGGTGCGCCGGGAGGAGTTCGACGACCGGCTCCGCGCCGCCGCGGTCGCCGCCGGGGCCGAGGTCCGCGAGCGCGTCGCGGTGCGCGCGGTGGAGCAGGAGCCCGAGGGCGTACGCCTGCGGCTGGCCGACGGGTCGGCGGTGTCCGCGCGCGCGGTGGTCGGCGCGGACGGCTCGTCGGGTGTGACGGCCCGGCACGTGGGGGTCCGGCACCGGCAGGTGGACCTCGGGCTGGAACTGGAACTGCCGGTTCCGCCGGCCGAGCGGGACCGCTGGCGACGCCGGGTGCTGCTGGACTGGGGGCCGCTGCCCGGGTCGTACGCCTGGGTGTTCCCCAAGGACGACCTGCTGACGGTCGGGGTCATCGCGGCGCGGGGCGCGGGGGAGCGGACCCGCGCCTACCTCCGGGCGTTCGTCGACCGGTTGGGCCTGGCCGGGATCGAGCCGGCGCACGACTCGGGGCACCTGACCCGCTGCCGTACGGCGGACTCGCCGCTGCGGCGGGACCGGGTGCTGGTGGCCGGGGACGCCGCCGGCCTGCTGGAGCCGTGGAGCCGGGAGGGCATCAGCTACGCCCTGCGCTCCGGCGCCCTCGCCGGCCGGGCGGTCGTCGACGGCGACCTGGCCGGCTACGAGCGGGCGGTGGCCACCGATCTGCTGCCGTCGATGCGCGCCGGGCACCGGCTGCTGGACGTGTTCGCCCGCCGGCCGGGGGTGTTCCACGCGGTGCTCGCCACCCCGCCGGGCTGGCACATGTTCGTGCGCTTCTGCCAGGGAACGGCGAGCTTCGACGAGACGCTGACCCGCGCCCCGGTCCGGGCCGCCCTCGCCCTGCTGGACCGGGTGCAAGGAAGGGCCCCCTCTTAACGCCTCCGGTAGAGGAAGGGCCCCCGCTTAACAACCACGCCCGACTATCGATTCAGGATCCTAGGATGCTCTAGGGGTGGTGGCGCAGCGGACCGGCCGCGCACGGAACAGGCAACCCGGGCACTGGCTCCGAGGGCCCGGCGAGCCGACAATGGAGTGGCCGAGAAGGGGGAGCGCCATGGCCGAGGTCGGACAGCCGTTCACCGACGACGAGTACGCCTTCCTCCGGCACGTCCGCTTCGGGGTGCTGCCACCGGCGGCCCGACCGGAGGAGCGGGTCGAGTTGACCGAGACCGACCCCCGCCGGGACCGGCCGGAGCCCGACGACGACCCCGTGCGGTGGGACCTGCGGCACGGCTGAACCCGAGAACGGCGACGGGCCGCGGGCGTCCACGCCCACGGCCCGTCGAAAGGGTTCCGGGTCAGAAGACCGGCGTGCCCTCGCGCACCAGCTTCCAGTTCGGCTGGAAGAAGTCGGCCGGGTCGATGACGCCCCGGGCCTGCGCCCAGTCGATGAGCAGCTGACGGATCTCCTGCCCCTCGTTGTAGACCTGGGTGGTCACGATGCCCGGGAAGTTGCCGCCGCCGCTGCGCCGGTAGTTGTTCACCGCCACCACGAACCGCGCGTCGTCCGCGACCGGGGTGGCGGTGCCGGGCGGGACCAGTCGGGTGATCCGCTGGCCGACCGGGCGGGAGATGTCGATGTCGTACTCCAGGCCGGAGATGACGTCGTAGTTGTAGTCCGGCACGTTCGGGTCGTTGATCGTCGCGAGGTCGACCGGCGCGCCGGGGGCGAGGGTCTGGAAGTACTTCGCCGAGTACTCCAGGTACGCGCGTACCTGGGCGCCGGTGAGGACGACCGCCTCCAGGGTGTTGTCGAAGACGTACAGCCCGGCGACGTCACGGACCCGGACGTCCCCGGCGGGGAAGACGGCGGTCCGGCTGAACGGCGCCGCGATGGACAGCACCGGCAGGCTGCCGTGGTCGGTGCCGGCGAGCGCCGTGCGGACCACCTCGGCCTGTACGTGGTTGATGAAGTCGAGGATCGGGGTGTCCCGGTACCGGGACTCCGCCGCCGACAGCTCCACGGTGGACCGGGCGACGACCTGGTTGACGTACGCGACGGTCTTCGCGTGCTGGGCGCGCACGGCCGCGAGGACCGCCGGGTCCTCGACCACGGTGTTGGTGTTGAGGGTGGTGGCCTTCTTGTCGACGACCGTCCACCGGCCGCGGACCTTGCGCACGGTGAAGTCCATCCGGGTGAGGCGCTGACCCCACTTGGAGGGCTCGGAGAGCAGCACCTGCGCGCCGGTGGCGGTGTTGGTGACGAAACGCTGCGGCACCTCGCGGTGGGCGTGCCCGAACAGGATCGCGTCGATGCCCGGCACCTGTTCGGCGATCAGCGCCGACGGGTTCTCGTTCGGCAGCTCCGGGCCGTAGCTGGAGGTGCCGCTGTCGCCGCCGTGCGCGGAGATCAGGACGAGGTCGGCGCCGCGCTCGCGCATGATCGGCACCCAGGTGCGGGCGGTCTCGACCATGTCGGCGAAGACCAGCTTGCCCTCGACGTTGCCCTTGTCCCAGATGGCCGTGCCGGGGTTGGTCAGGCCGAGGATGCCGACGCGGATCGTCGGGGAGTCCGGGCCGCCGAGGGAGACCTTCTTGATGACGTACGGCAGGAAGGCCGGCTTGCCGGTGGCCGCGTTGAGGGCGTTCGCGGCCAGGGCCGGGAAGCCGAGCTGGTTGATCCAGGTCGCCAGCAGCGGGAGCCCGTAGTTGAACTCGTGGTTGCCGAGGGTCACCGCGTCGTACCGCAGGACGTTCATGGCGTTGGCCATCGGGTGCGTCTCACCCGTGACGGTGATCGGCTCCTGCTTGGCGTAGTAGGTGGCCAGGGGAGTGCCCTGGATGGTGTCGCCGGCGTCCAGCACCAGCGTCGCCCGGCCGGCGCGCTCGGCGCGGATCTGGTTGACCAGGGTGGCCAGCTTGGCGACGCCGACGTCGTTGTGGGCGCTGTCGTCGTACTCGGCGTCGCGGTAGTAGTCCCAGTTGTGCACGTTGCCGTGGGTGTCGGACGTGCCCAGGACGGTCAGGTCCCAGGTCTGCGGCCCCGCCGCCTGGGCGGCACCGGCGGGGAGGCCGGCGACGAGGGGGGCGCCGGCGGCTGCCGCGGCGGCGGCCAGGACCTGGCGGCGGGACGGGCCGGAGGAGGGGGTCATGCCATGCCTTTCCATGGGGGTACGGCGTCTCGTGGACACCGGGCGCACCATAAACCGGTCGCCGTTTCCGCCCGGCGACCGGGGGTAGGGCGGTGAGGGACGACAGGTGCGGGAGAAGGAGACGCCGGTGAGCGAGGACCAGTACACGCCGCAGGACCCGACCAGCCAGTACGGCCAGCAGGAGGGCCAACCGAAGCAGAAGCAGTCGCCGCCCGGGTCGACGGCCGAGATGACCCCGAAGCCGGACCACGGCGAGGACTCGTACCGGGGCAGCGGCAAGCTGGAGGGCCGGCGGGCGCTCATCACCGGCGGTGACTCCGGCATCGGCCGCGCCATCGCCATCGCGTACGCCCGGGAGGGCGCCGACGTGCTCATCTCCTACCTAGGGGAGGAGGAGGACTCCGACGCCCGGGAGACCGTGCGCCTGGTCGAGGAGGCCGGCCGCCGGGGCGTCGCGGTCCGCGGCGACATCACCGACGAACGGCACTGCCAGGAACTGGTCGACCGGGCCGTCCGCGACCTGGGCGGCATCGACATCCTGGTCAACAACGCCGCCTACCAGATGGCGCAGGACAAGGGGATCCTCGGCATCTCCACCGAGCAGTTCGACCGGGTCCTCAAGACCAACCTGTACGCCATGTTCTGGCTCTGCCGGGCCGCCGTGCCGCACCTCGCGGAGGGCTCGGCCATCATCAACACCACGTCCATCCAGGCGTTCGACCCGTCACCCCAGCTGCTGGACTACGCCACCACCAAGGCCGGCATCGCCAACTTCACCAAGGCGCTCGCGCAGGATCTGGCGGAGAAGGGCATCCGGGTCAACGCCGTCGCGCCCGGCCCGGTCTGGACCCCGTTGATCCCGGCGACGATGCCGCAGGAGAAGGTGGAGAAGTTCGGCCAGGACACGCCGGAGGGTCGGCCGGGTCAGCCGGCCGAGCTGGCGCCCGCGTACGTCTTCTTCGCCTCCCAGGAGTCCAGCTACGTCACCGGTGAGGTCCTCGGCGTGACCGGCGGTCGCCCCACCAAGTGACCGGCGGCGGGCCGCGCGGCGCTCGTGGTGGGCGTCAGCGCGGCCAGTCGGCGAGGCGCGCGCGGACCTCGGCTACCGCGGCGGCGTCCAGGCCGTAGCGGGCGAAACGGCGATCGGGCAGCCGGTCCAGGTACCGGCCGGCGGCCCGGACGTCGTCCGGGTCCAGCGCCGGGTCGAGCTGGCGGGCGAGGTCCAGCAACTCGGGTACGTCGTAGTGGTCCCGGGCTGCCGCGACGTCGACGTAGTCGCGGACCTCCCGCCGGTTGACCAGGGCGGCGGTCTTGTTCGCCACCAGGTCCCGGACGTCCATCACCGGTCCCAGGCCCATCACCACCGGGCTGCGCCGCCGGTCCAGCCGTGCGAGGCTGAGCCGGATCCGGCGGCCGTCCCGGCTCACCACGAAGTCCCTGAGGTCCCGGTCGAGGCCGTCGAACAGCTCGGCCACCCCGCTGTCCGGATCGGCGTCGCGCACCGTGTAGCCGGCCGCCTCGAGGACGGCCCGTACCTCGTCGGCCGCCGCCGCGGCGGCGCCCTCGACGTCGGCGAACAGGTCGACGTCCTCGGTCGGTCGGGTCACCATGCCGTGCGCCGCCCACGCCACCCCGCCACCGAGCACGAAGCGGTGCCGTCCGGCGGCGGACAGGGCGACGCGGGCGACCTCGCGGTAGAACTCGTGGGGGTGGGGCGTGCTCACGCCGTACGCAGACCGCGGTGGCGACTCTCCCACGCCTGGCGTACGCCCCGGGGCAGGTTCAGCAGGGGCCACACCCGGCGCAGCGTACGACCGTTGACGAGCCGCCGGAGGTCGTCGGTCCGGGTGGTTTCCCGCAGGACGTTCTCGTACATCCACAGAAGGTCGTCCGGGTCCGCGAGGTCGAAGCTGCGCTCGCTGGCCCACATGAGCCGTACCGGGAGCTCCACCACGCCACGGGTCGGCCCCGCCAGCTCGGTGAGGGTCCGCGTCACCACCGCCGGCCGGCCGGGACGCGCCAGGTGGGTGTGTCCCGCGACGCGCGCCCGAACGTCCCCCGCGGCCGGTGTGGGCGTCGGGGGCGCGGTGGGGAAGAGCGCCTGCATGCTGTCAGAGTAACGCCGGTCGCCGCCGATACCGCCAGAGCCGGGCCTCAACGGTGTTTCGCCGTGAGTCCACGGCGCCGACTCGGTGTGACAGGTATGGGCGGTATGTCTGGGTCGGCGGGGCCTGCCTCCTGGCCTCAGCCGTCCGCCCGTCGTCGGGGCAGTGCCTACCCCGGGCCGGTTGCTGGACCTGGCTGCGGTGTTAAGAGGGGCCCCGCCACCCTCGGGGAGGTCCGCGGGAGGCGACAGACGACCGGCACGTGATGTCAGGGAGACATGTATGTCTGGGTGACATCACGATGCACAGCCGCCGGGTCGGTTCGCGCGTTCGATGTGTCCAAGATGTGGCCGATTCAATCCGTAATTCGGGACGGGAAGCAACATCCACTCGAGGTCTATGATGTCGGGGCATCCGAGGCATCCGGACACCCCGATATCAATGATGTCGAGTGGATCTCCGTCCGGCACCCCCGCCGCCACGTCCGGCTTCGGCCCGGATGTCCGGTTTGGGGTGTGACCGGGGGCATCCCGGCGGCGGAATCGTGGCCGGCCGGGGGTCGTTACATTGGTGGACGATCGAGCAGGACGCACAGCCCTCGGGCGTGGGCCGCCCGGCCCCGGAATGATGGTGGCCGGCCGGTCGTTGAATCCCCTCGACGAACACAGGACCGCCGACATGCGGGTCCCCGGCCCCCCGGAATGACGGCGGGTAGCCGGTCGTTACATCCCCCTGGCACCGCGGACGAGCAACCCCCTGCTCCGGTGAGCGTGTGCCGATCCCCCGACATCTTCTGAGCGCCGGATGGTGCCTCGCACCCGTGTGCCGATCCCCCTCGGCCCAGGGTGCTGACCCCCGAAG